>CAJQJX010000056.1 GCA_905478795.1 uncultured Flavobacteriales bacterium | reverse complement strand
GCATTTAGTGTGTTCATCCTCAACAGCCGAGGAAAGCTTCTCCTGCAACAACGTGCCCAGCACAAGTACCACAGTGGAGGACTTTGGACCAATACCTGCTGCAGCCACCCCCGCGAAGGAGAAGATGTCATCGAAGCTGGAAAACGCCGACTCATCGAAGAAATGGGCATGCAATGTCAACTGTCTAAAGGGTTTGACTTCATCTACCGCTCAGAATTAGATGGCGGTCTGATCGAGCATGAATTTGACCATGTCTTGTTTGGCATCAGCGACGTCACACCCGTTCCCAACCCAGCAGAAGTCGAAGGCTACCGCTACGTTTCCTTTCAGGAATTGCGTTCAGAAATGAGTGCCCATCCCGAAGACTTCACCACTTGGTTTAGGATCTGCTTCGAACGGGCAGCCGACCACCTTAAAAAGTGAGCTCGGTTGCTGTCATAGGAGCGGGCATTGGCGGTCTGGCCACTGCAGTCCGGGCCGCTTCGGAGGGGCGTGAAGTGACTGTTTTTGAGGCCGCACCCGAAGTGGGCGGAAAGCTGCGCGAACTGCACCTTGAGGGTTACAGATTTGACTTAGGGCCCAGCCTGTTCACCTGGCCGGACTTGTTGCTGGATACGTTGCAAAAGGCAGGTCAGCACGCCGCTCCCTTTGAATACACAAAACTGGACCGCTCTTGCCATTACTTCTGGCCCGACAACACACGTTTTACAGCATGGAGCGACAAAGACAAGCTCGCTCAAGAAATTGAGCACGCTTTTGGCGTGGACCCTGCCCCTGTCATAGACCACTTAGAGCGCAGCGCGCTCGGATTTGAGGCCACCAGGGGGCTGTTCCTGGAGCAAAGCCTGCACGAACCAAGCAGCTGGACCCCAAAAAACACCCTGCGCCATCTCGGACAGGCATGGAAAGGCCGCAAAGCCTTGCCTTTGACGCAGACCCTTGATCAATGGAATGCGCGCACAGGTCACGAGAAATTGAGGCAACTGTTCAACCGATACGCCACATACAACGGCAGCGACCCCTACAGGGCCCCCGCCATGCTCCATGTGATTCCCCATCTGGAATTCGGCATGGGCACTTTTTCGCCAAAAGGCGGCATGCACGCCATCGTTAAAGCCCTGCACACCACCGCGCTCAACCTCGGGGTCACCATACACACCGACACACCCGTTGAACGCATCATCACCGCAGGAGGGCGCGTTCAAGGTGTGCGCACCCCTAAAGGCGACCACCGCGCAGATGTGGTCGTTTCCGGTGCCGATGTCACCCCAACCTACCGGCGCATGCTCCCCGGGCATCGGGCCCCAGAACAGATCCTCAAAGCAGAAAGCTCCACATCGGGTGTGATTTTCTATTGGGGGGTGAAGCACCCGGCCCCCGAGTTGCACCTTCACAACATTCTATGGGCCCAAGATTACAAGGCCGAATTTGAGGCCCTGTTCCAACAAGAGACCATCGCAGAAGACCCCACCGTTTACATCAACATTGGAAGCCGCACCTCCCCAGAAGACGCCCCCCAAGGGGCCGGGAACTGGTTTGTCATGGTCAATGCCCCCGCTGGCTGGAAGACCAGTGGACTGGATGATCTTCGCAAACGTGTCATGGCCAAAATCCTTCGGATGACGGGTATAGATGTGGCCCAACATCTCGCTTGCGAACACGTCTTGACTCCCGATGACATTGCGTCCAGGACGGGAAGCCACCGCGGCGCACTTTACGGCCCCGCCAGCAACAAACCTACCAGCGCCTTTTTGCGCCACCGAAACCGCGATCGCCGCATTGGCGGGCTTTACTTTGTTGGCGGAAGCGTACACCCTGGGGGCGGCATTCCCCTCTGCCTATTGGGCGCCCGCATCACCCACGAATTAATGGAACACCATGACCCCTGTTGAACGCGGTGCTTTTGGAATCAAGGGCACTCCAGGATCATTGACCCTTTGGATGGCCTTGCTGGTCATTGTACACGCCGTGGGCATCGCAGGAGTGACCCTCTTCGATGCCCACTTTATTTTGGACCTCACCGCCATCAATCTTCTGTTGACTGCCCTTGTCGTGTTGGGCTTTGGCCACCCCGACGATGCGTGGAGATGGGCACTCACAGCCTACATCACCTATGCCGTTGAGGTCATCGGTGTACAGACAGGGTTTCCTTTTGGAGCCTACCAGTACGGATCCAGACTGGGGCCCACCCTGTATGACACCCCGCCCATGATTGGCGTGCTCTGGTTGCTCACCCTCATGGGCACACTCTACTGGGCAGAGCAATGGGCTCCCGACCGCGAGGGGCGGGACCGAAGCCTACTCCGCGCAGGCATTGCCGCCACACTGATGGTTGCCTTTGACATCGTTTTAGAACCTGTGGCCATCCGCACCGAGTTTTGGACATGGTCTGGCAACACCATTCCCTTGCGCAATTACGTGAGCTGGTGGATCATCGCGTTTGGATTGGCGTGGGCGTGGCGCAAGGCCCATACCTTTCGAACCAACCGCGCAGCGGGATTGTTGCTGATTCTACAAACCGCTTTCTTTATTGGACTGTCACTATTGCCATGGAAATTCTGACCGCCTTTTTGATTGTGCTGAGCACCTTTCTGGTCATGGAAGGTGTTGCATGGGCTGCGCACAAATACCTCATGCACGGCGTCATGTGGTATTTCCACCGCGACCATCACCAGCACGAGCCTGGATTTTTCGAAAAGAACGATGCCTTCTTCCTGATTTTCGCAGTCCCCAGCGCGTGGTGCTTCATTACGGGCAGCATACATGCCGACTTCCGCTTTTGGATCGGGACCGGGATCGCCGCCTACGGACTGTGTTATTTCTTGGTGCACGATGTGTTCATTCACAGAAGGTTCAATTGGTTCCGCAATGCCAAACACCCCTACTTTGCTGCCATTCGAAAAGCCCATAAAGTGCACCACAAACACCTCAACAAGGAAGACGGTGAATGCTTTGGCATGCTGTGGGTGCCCCTCGAATATTTTCGACAAGCCCGAAAAGCACAGTTGGCCAAAAACTCAAGCGCGGCATGAATCCGCATTACACTTACCTCGCTGTGGACCTGGCCGTTTTGGCCGTACCACTGGCGCTCAGTTTTGACCGCAAGGTGAGGTTTGCTCGGTTCTGGCCAGCCCTCTTTCCGGCCATTGCCGTTATGATGGCCCTCTTTATTCCTTGGGATATTGCCTTCACCGAACGGGGCATCTGGGGGTTCAATCCCGATTACCTCAGCGGCCTCTGGATCGCGGGCATTCCGCTGGAGGAGTGGCTCTTCTTCCTCTGCATCCCTTACGCCTGCCTGTTCACCTATGAGTCGCTGAAGTACTACATCCTGCGTCCCATCGGAGGGGCCATGGCCATCCCGGCCAGCACCCTGCTCGCCATCCTCAGCACCAGCCTGTGTGTGGCCAACCTCGACCGGTGGTACATCGCCGTCACCTGTGCCCTGACCGCCCTGCTGTCGGCCGGCCTGGCCCTCTCGGCCTCGCGCTGGGCCTCCGTCCGGGAATGGAACCACCGCCTGTGGTTCGCCTACCTCCCCCTGCTCGTGCCATTCATCCTCTCCAACGGGGTCCTGACCGGGCTCCGGTTCTGGCAATACGCCCCACTCAATCGAGAGGTGCAGGACATCACCGACCAGATCGTGTGGTACAACAACGACCACAACCTCCAGCTCCGCATTTTCTCCATGCCGGTCGATGACCTCTTTTACGGCTTCCTGATGATCGCGATGACCGTGGTAGCCTACGAACTCATCGCCCGCCGCTTGGGCCTCGTCACGGGGTCGGCGCCTGCACCACGGCCTTAACATAGCGGTGGTCGCTCAGGCCATCGCCCCCATTTCCATAGTCCAGCACGGGCCAGACCGGATCCACGAGGATGTGGTCAATGCGCACGCCGGGCACCGCACCCTGCCACGTCCCGTCCATTCGGAGTCCACACAGGTCGTGGGTGTCCCGGAGTTGCGTTCGGGCCGCCTGGAGTGCCCAGCTGACTGGCACGTCATTGAAATCCCCACAGAGGACCACCGGGTGGGGGCTGCGCGCCACCGCGTCCATGACCCGCGTCACCTGGGTGACCCGCTCGGAATAAGCCTCCCGCATCCGCGACCAGATCCGCTGCCGGCCTTCCGCGTCGGGCACCCCCTCCTCGAGCGCGGCGTACTCCTCCGACCCGAAGTGCAGACTCGCAAAATGGGCGTTGAAGACCCGCACCGTGTCGCCGTTCCATGCGATGTCGGTGACGGCACAGGCGTTGTTGCTCCGGGTGCCGAAGGCAATGTCCTCCCGGCCCACGATGGGATGCCGGGACCACGTCGCCACCCCGAACCGCCGGCCGGCCTTGCCCCGCGCCCAGACCTCATGGACCTGGACCGGCGCCTTCTCCACGCCCCCCACGGCGCGGCGCACCGGCCCCTCCACCGGGAAGGCCGCCGGATCCGGATCCCGGTAGTGCTCCTGCAGGCACAGCACGTCCGGGCGCTCGTCGGCAATCGCCTCGGTGATGCCCTTCTTGGTGTCCTCGCCCAGCCATCCGTACCGGTCGTAGAGCCGAACGTTCCAGCCCATGACCTTCAGAGCCGGGGCGTCGTTCGTCAGCGCCTCCGGCACACCCCAACCAAATCCGCCCCACACGCTCCGGTACAAATCGCCAGAAAGCAGAATCAACAGGGCAAAGCCCAGGAACCACCTCCAGCGGCGGCGGCGGAACATCACGGCCATCGCCACGATCAGGAGCACACCGAACACGGGGAACGCCAGACCGGCCAGGGCCGGGATCGCCCAGCGGGCCGGAGACAGGAAGACAGCGAGGTGGGCCCACAGCACGCCAAAAGCGGCCAGCAGGCCGAGCACCATCCAGAGGTGGCCCCTCTGTCTTTTGGATGGGCGCCGCGGCATGGTCAAACGTTGCTGCCGTGGCGAAAGAGAAAGTCCTTCTCCTCCTTGGTCAACTGATCGTAGCCCAGCTTTGAGATCTTGTCGAGGATCCGGTCAATGCGCTCTTGGCGCACCTTCTTTTCGGCGTTGAACTCCTCATCGGTTTGCGCGCGCAGCGTTTTGCCGTCTTTGTCGAGCTTTCTGTGCACGGCGTGCATCCCTTTGCCCCGCTTCTTCCGCTTGGTCTTTCGTGGTCGCTTGGCCCCTCCACTGCCTGGCCACCAGGTCGCGAGCACATCGAGAAGCCGTTCCAATGGCCCGCCTAAATCGCGTCCTCCTTGGATGCCGCGCATGTACAACAAGCCATATGCCGCCCCTCCCAGATGGCCCAAGTGTCCGCCAACATTCGCACCCCTTGAAAGTGCCGCATAATCAATGAGAACGTAAGCCAAAGCGACCCATTTGAGTTTCACCGGCCCTAGGAGGAACATGCGGATGGTATAGTCCGGAGCGTAAACAGCCGTGGCGACCATCAGGGCCATCACCGCTGCAGAAGCTCCCAATGCAAAACCACCGCCACCAAACCCTGGCACGAGGTTGAGCAATAAGAAATAGACCAGCCATCCTGAAAACCCGCCCATCAGATAAGTGCTCAGCGTTCTTCGGTCACCAAAATAATTGCGGAACATGCCCCCCATCCACCAAAGAACCAGCAGGTTCATGACGAGGTGCCACACCCCAAGGTGGACAAACATGTGGGTCACGATGCTCCAAGGCCTGCGCAACAACACAGCGGGGTCAGAAGAAGTGGCCAAACCAAATGCGCCACCAACATTGGGCAGTGGGATGCCCAAAGTCTCTATCAAACCCAGCGTTGCGACCAACAAAAAAACCGCCACGTTGACCAGAATCAGGCGCACCACCATGCCCCCTGTTTCCCAACGCGTTCGGATATCCTGGCTGATGCTGCTCATACTCTCACTACCCAACGTCGGAATTCTCAATAAAATACGTCGCGCTCACGCTGCCACTTTTTGAGGAGGACATAACCAAAGAGCATGCCCCCCAAATGGGCAAAGTGCGCCACATTGTCACCAGGGTTGTTCTGCAAGGCAAACATCAACTCAATGGCACCATAACCCAGAACAAAATACCGGGCTTTGATCGGAATTGGAGGGAAGAGCAGCTGCAAGCGCGTGTTGGGAAAGAGCATCCCGAATCCTAGCAGCAGCCCAAAAACAGCGCCTGACGCCCCCACCACTGGCACAAACAATCGGCGCGCTGCGCCCTGGGCCGCGCTGTATCCCAATGATGGAAAAAGCTCCTGTACCATTGGAAACCATGTGCCGTAATTCGAGAAGTATCCATAACCCACCACCAATTCGTGCAGGGCGAAAGCGCCAAGGCCGCAAATGAGATAGTAGTTCAAAAAGCGCTTTGGGCCCCAAACACGCTCCAATTGAGAGCCAAACATGAACAAGGCAAACATGTTGAAGAAGATGTGGCCCAAGCTGGCATGCATGAACATGTGGGTCACAATCTGCCATGGCTGGAACTGCGGCGCAGAGGGGTAATACCCTGAAAACACCGTCTGCAAGTCAGGCGAAATAAAATGGGTCACAACGTAAAATATCACGTTGATAATCATAAGGTTGCGAACAACAGGCGTGGCTTGACTGAACATGCAGGGCGAATCAACTAAACCGTGAGGCCACGGCGTCTTTGTCAAAGGTAGCAAGTGTTGAGCGCCCCCAAGGGTCACGATCAGGTTCTTGACAAGCGAACAAGCCATCGACCACATCGAGCATTTCTGTGCGGGTCAAGGTTCTGCCTGAAGGAATTGCAGCACCGCGGGCCACACCGGCCATCGCGCGGCTGGCGCGCAACTCAGCATCTACCTCTCCTGCCTCTCTGAGCTCTTCCAATACAGCATCCACCAGCGCAGCGGGATCGCCCTCAGCCGCATCCGATGGCAAGCCCAAAACTTGAATGCAACCGGGCTCCTCCATCAACCCGATGTTGAACCCCAATACAGCGAGGGCAGGAAAAGCAGACTCAAGAAGCGCACAGTCGGCCAATCCAACTTGGAGCTCAGCCGGGAACAGCAACTGCTGGGCATGCCCTGCCACCGTCTGTTGCGCCATTCCCGCAAAGCGTTCGTACAAAATGCGCGTGTGCGCCCGGTGCTGGTCTACCAGCACCAATCCACTGCGCGTCGCCGTCACAATCCAACCTCCAAAGAGCTGAAACAATGGCCGATGGTCGTCAAACCCCCCACCCATGGTGGGCAAAGGAGATTCACCCGGGGCATTGACTTCCGAAAAGACCAAGCGCTGTGGTGAAGCCGCCTGATCCTGAGAAGGGGCTGGAGCCGCATCAGAGGAAGACTCAAAAAACCGTCGGGTCGCTTCGATACGCTCGCGATCCCGGTCATGACCCATCACAGATTTGCGGTGTTGCGGAAATGAAGCGCCGCCAGAAGAAGCGCTCCCCCCAGCAACACCCTGTCCAGGGCTTCTGTCTTCAGCCGCGCGAAACGGATTGTAGTTGGGGTCGAGTTGAATTTGTGGCTCCCCCACCTCCTGACCGGGTTTGGGAGGGGCAATGTCAAAAGCAGTTTCGGTGTCAAAATCCAGACTGGGCGCTACGTGAAAACGACCCAAAGCGCGCTTGACAGCGGCTTGAAGGATGGCCACTATCACTCGGTCTTCCTGAAACTTGGCCTCCACCTTCGTCGGGTGAATGTTCACGTCGACGCGCGAAGGGTCCACTTCCAAAAACAAGACATACAAAGGGAACTGGCCAGGGGAAAGCAAACCTTCCATAGCGCGCATGACAGCGCCATGAAACGCACCGTGGCGAATGAACCGACCGTTCACAAACAAAAACTGCTCGCCGCGGGTGCGGCGCGCAAATTCTGGCTTACCCACAAATCCGGTGAGCCCCACCACATCTGTTCGCTCCTCGACAGGCACCAATCGCTCATCGTATTTGCCCCCGAAGATTCTGACAATCCGCTGACGAAGGCTTCCGGCAGGCAAGTCAAACAGCTCGGAACCATTGTGACGCAGGACAAACGACATATCGGCATGGGCCAAGGCCACACGCTGAAACTCATCGATGCAGTGTCGCAGCTCAACCT
>CAJQJX010000055.1 GCA_905478795.1 uncultured Flavobacteriales bacterium | reverse complement strand
TTCATCAAGGCCCACCCATCAGTGGGCCTTGTTATTGGCCCTAATTTGTGGCCGTCATGCTTAGAGTTTTTGCCGTTGCGCTTGTGGTTGTGTTTGGGGTGTCCTGTTCTCCATTGAGTGAGGACATTGTAGGGCGCTACTCCTTGGACGAGGGAGGCAGTTGCAACTCCTGCGCAGAGGCAGGACCGCGAACCATGACCTTCAGGCAAGTTGAAGGTCCCGATGGCGGCTTTAGGTACAGGTTTGATTTTGACGATGGCGGCGCTCACTCAGGGGCTTACCAATTTGTGGCGAGCGACTCATCGGATGTCCGGCTCACCCTATACCCAGACAGTTCAAGTCCCTTCCATGCGGACATATTGGGAGAGGTCATTCTGACCCAATACACCTTGCGTTCAGGCGTCATTCGCGAACCCTGTGGCGGTTTGCTCAAACAATGTAAATGGAGGCCATGAGGTGGTGTCAATGCGCTGTGGCTATGGCCGCAGTCGTGCTTTGTGTGGGTTGGTCTGCCTTGGCCGAGAGAGGAGGTGAAGGGGTCAGCCTGACTGTATTGGGCAATGTCCAGGATGGAGGATACCCACACATCGGTTGCCAGCGCGAAGACTGCCGCAACCTTTTTCTGAGACCTGCCGGCCACCAGGTGGTCTGTTTAGGTGTGATCGATTCCGTGGCCGACCGACAATTTCTATTCGAAGCCACGCCCGATGCCGCTCGGCAAGCCAATCAGTTGGCTGCTTTGCCGGGGGCGCATGCCGGCATGCCCGATGGCATTTTTCTGACCCACGCCCATTGGGGGCATTACACGGGGTTGGGACTGCTCGGACGGGAGGCCATGGGGGCCCAAGGTGTGGGGGTCTATGCCATGCCCCGTCTCAGGGCTTTCTTGGAGGGAAATGGGCCTTGGAGCCAACTCGTAGAGCTCGGCAACATTGCCCTTTCTACGTTGAAACCCGATGAGCCGGTTGCGGCGACCAGCCAGTTAACGGTGACCCCGTTCAGGGTGCCGCATAGGGATGAGTTTTCTGAGACGGTAGGGTTTCACATTGCCGGTCCAAACCGCAGTGCGCTGTTTATCCCCGACATCGACAAGTGGACCAAGTGGGACCGCAACTTAAGGGAGATGGTCAGCGCTGTAGACCTGGCATTCTTGGATGGCACCTTCTACGATGGGACGGAGCTGGGCCACCGCGACATGTCTGAAGTGCCACACCCGTTCATCGTAGAGAGCCTTGCCCTCATGGAGGATTGGACGCCCGCTGAGCGCGACAAGGTGTACTTCATTCACTTGAACCACACCAATGCTCTGCTGCAGCCCGATTCCGAGGAGAGCAAAAATGTAGCGAAGTCGGGGTGCCACGTCGCCCGACAAGGAGACCGCTATCCCTTGTGAAATTTGGGTTTCTTCAGCGCGGAAGGCCTCTTGAATGCCAGCACTTTTGACAGCTTATCGAAACCAAATGGGCACCGTGGTGTCTCGTGCTGGTGCGCCAAATGAAAGGGGTCTTTCGGACGCTGTTGGTCCTCGGTTCCCGCTGTCAGCCCGCGGGCAGCAGCATCCTCAGCCGGTTGGGCTTGGTAGAAGAAGTTCGTGTGCGACTCCACCTTGTTGCTGAATTCTCTGTGGAATTGGGGGGTGATGGATCCTGAGATGGGAGAAGTCAACCAGCTCCAGTCGCCCGCCAATGGCCGACCGGCTTTTTCTTCTACTTCGCAAAACCGTTCAAACTGGGCCCCCAGTTCATGGTGGTCTCCAATGCGAATGCGGGCCAGGTCAAAACTGTGAAGCACCGCCTGATTGATGGCGATCAGTGCTTGATCCTTCCACAGGTTTCGGTTGGATGAGGTATCCAGCCCCATGGCTTGCCCAATGCGCTCAATGAGGTTGTACCGCTGGGGGTCACAGAAATTGCGCGCTGCGATTTCGGTTCCCATGTACCACCCATTGAAGGGAGCACAGGGGTAGGTGATGCCGCCGATCACCAGGGCCATTTCGCTGATCACGGGTATGGCATACCAGCGGAGACCGAGTGCATCGATTCCAGTGTGCTCAGGATGGGTAATGTCGACCTCTGGGAATTGTTCAGGGTGGGCCGCAAAGTGATCCAGTGGCGCGGTTTCCTGGTCATCAATCCATATGGACCAAGGAAGCGGAGTGTGTGCACCGCGTTGGGCCGGATTCCACCCCTGCGACAGCATGCGCTCGGTAAACTCCGTGGAGTGCGGATCACCGGTCACGGTTCCGTCGTCCTTTTTGAAACCGGCGTACCTCAGCAATTGGTGGTTTCCAATGCGGACGGGGTCAGGCCGGTGAGGCTCTCCGGGTATGCGGGGAGGAAATACAGTGATGACGCTCTCCAAATCGCCACCTTTCCAAGCTGTATTCAGGTGGTTTTGAAGGGCGTCAGCAACACCATCCCGGGTACGGATGTCCCTGCAATCCTGAATTTTCAGGGTACGCCACATGTGCCTTCCAATGCAGCGGTTGCTGCTGCGCCATGCCCATTGCACACCAAATCTGAGCTCTTCATCGGTATGGGTATACGTGCCCGTCTCCTCGATTTCCTTCGCGATGTGGTCGAGGCGTGTGGAGACATCTGAACCCTTCATCTTGAAGCGAGAGTCGGTCACCATATCCGAGAGGAAGGACCCGGCTTGGGAAAGCAGGGCGCTATGGGCTGGGGGCAACGATGTCATGGGGCAAGCATTTAACGGCAGAAACACGGGTAAGTTCACTCAAGGTGGACAGAACGAATTTTCCAAGCATGACACCTCTCATCTGGGGGCATGACCTTTGTCAATGGCCAATAATAATTCTTGGGAATAATC
>CAJQJX010000054.1 GCA_905478795.1 uncultured Flavobacteriales bacterium | reverse complement strand
CACCTCGGTCCTGCCATGGAAGCTGCGGGATACGGCGACAAGAACATCGTGGTGTGGGACCACAACCGGGACCTGATTACGCACCGGGCCAACACCATTTTTGAGGATTCCGTGGCCGCATCCTATGCGTGGGGCACGGGTTTCCACTGGTATGAGACCTGGACGGGAGGGCTGCCGAAATACGACAACCTCAAGCTGATCCAGGAGTCGTTCCCGGACAAGAAGCTGATGTTCACGGAAGGCTGTCAAGAGGGCTTTGACAGCGCGCATTACGAGCGTTGGTCCAATGCCGAGCGCTATGGCAACAGCATGATCAACGACTTCAACAGCGGTACAGTAGGGTGGACGGATTGGAACATCTTGCTCGACGAGGGTGGAGGCCCCAATCACGTCGAGAACTTCTGTTTTGCCCCCATCCATGGCGACACGCAAACGGACGCGCTCATCCTCACGCCGACCTACTACTACATCGGTCACTTCTCCAAGTTCATTGAACCAGGCGCGCGGCGGGTGAGCACATCGGCCAGCCGAAGCACCCTCGAAAGCACCACGTTTGAGAACCCCTCAGGCGAAAAGGTGACCGTCGTGATGAACCGCACGGACGATCCGATCGACTATGCCTTGATGGTCGGCGAGCAGGAGGCCAACTTCACGATCTTGCCCCACGCCATGCAGACCTTGGTGTACTGAGGAGCCCAAAGGACCGGCAGCAGGGTCAGGTGTCCGGCGCTGCTGTTATTTGATGCGGGTCAAGAACCGGGAGAGGCCGACTTGGACTTGGCTGTGGACCAAGCGGCCTTGCCAGGTAGGTGGGGCCGATGCGGGTGAATCAGCTGCAGATCGGCTGGCGTGGCGCTGCACTCCAGCGGCAACGCCCAAGTCCATGCGCCAGGCAGGAGCGAACCGAAGGCCGGCAAACAAGCGTGCCATGGGCACCACTGTCAATCGGCCGCGAGATAGGTGTCCATCTGAATAGCGCACGACAAGCCCCTCGGCATTGATGATGCTACCGGAGGCTCCGCTTCTGATTTGCAGCATAGCCCCCAGGCCAAGTCCATATTGCAGTTGGCCAAGGCTTCTCACTTGGCGCCATTCGAGTGGGATGGAGAAGGCTTGCAGTCGGTTGTGGTGGTCGACGTACCGGCTGCGTTCTTCCACGCCAGCCAACGGGCCTTCGTTGATGGAGAGGGTGTCTCCGGTGCTGATGTCCACCACCACGCTGACAACGCCAGGCGCGGAGATTTCGGTCTCGGTGGTCTCGGTGTACTGGAGGTTGTGGACGAAGTCGGTCCAGGCCAGTCCTATTGACCACGCTTGTGCGCCATTGAATTCAAACATGAGGCCTCCTCCGGCGCTGTTGTCCGCGTGGAAATAGGCGCTCTGCTCGGGGTTGTTCACCACGGAGAAATGGCTCCAGGTGGGGCCGGCGAATGCCCTGATTGCGAATGTGGTGCGTTCTGGGATGTCTTCAGCGTGACCGAAGAGCAGAGGCGCGTTCGAGGCGGACAGGATGGGACTTGCTGTGCGCAAGGTCAACCGACGCAATGAAGGGGGTGCTGTGTCCTCCGAATCGCGATCAGCGGTGGTAACGCCCGGTGCTTCTTGGATATCGGCTGAGGCCGAGCTGTTGTCTGTCGAGACGGAGGGTGCAATCACCGGGCTGGTGGCCGCTGCCGCTTCGATGCTTGTGGTGATTGCAGAGGTCGGCGTTGCTGCGTTGCCTGCGGTGGATCCCTGGGATGACGTTGCTGTGATGTGGGGTGAAGGCTCCTGGGGTGTCGTCACTTGATTGACGGCAGTTTCTGATACCGGTGGTGCGGTGGGGTCGATGCGCCCAAATTCGGGGGCGTTAGGTGCTGCTGAGCTGCTGGCGTCGCTTGGCGCGGCTGCGCTGTTGGTTTCCGGTGTTGCCGCTATGTCAGAGGGGTCAGCCTGAAGTGCAGGTGGAGCTTCCACCTCCGATTGCTGTGTGTCGAGGGTGGGCGCAGGGGAGATGGTGGGGTCAGCTTGACGGACCATGAGCCCCATGACGATGGCCGCGGCGATGGAGCCGGCAAGGGCCAGCCGGAAGGGGGTCTGCCTCCACCAGGGTGTGGGCCGCCCCGAAGGCACGCTGAGAGCGGCATCGATGTTGGCCCAGAGGTCGTCTGCTTGTCCAGGCACATCTGCACCCCGGTATCCGCGGAGCCGCTTGCCCAAGAGTTCATCCCAATGCTTCATTTTTCGTGCTGGGTTTTGGTGACCAGTTCTTCTCCGGACCATTCAAAACGGTCCCGAATCCACCTCCTGGCCCGGGTGAGCCGCTGGCGCGACATCTCAGAGGTGATCCCGATCATATCGCTGATCTCTTTGTGGCTGTAACCATCCACGAGGTGCAGGTTCAACACGAGGTGCTGCTCTTCAGGCATGGCCTTGAGTGTGTTGACGAGGTCTTCGAGGGCCATGTCCTGTATGACGCTGGGTTCAACGGGGATGTGCACTTCCTGATCCACGCCCTGATGGCGCGCGCGCTTCTTGCCTTCATTGATGGCCGTGTTGATGGCAATGCGGGTGGACCAGCTCGTGAAGGCCCCTTTGCGCTCGTCGAATTGGTTCATGTTTTGGAAAATGCGGATGAAGGCTTCCTGGAGAATGTCTTGGACGTGGGTTTCGTTGCGCGTGTAGCGACGGACCGCTCCACGGAGCAGCGGGAGCAGGGCATGGAACGCCTCTTGTTGTGCATTTCGGTCTCCCTTTCTGCAACCATCGAGCCACTTAGCTTCTCGTGTTTCATCGCTTGATTTTGCCACGTCACAGTACCCTTTGACTCCGGTATTTCTGCCTGACTCGGTTCATGGTTGGCGGCTACTCAGCATCCGATGACAATGGGAACAAAGGCTCCTCCGACCGGATACCCATTTTCGCCATACACGCTGATAGCAGGCCCTTGGATCGGTTCGTTTCCACAGGACCAGGAGTAGGTCAGGCTGATTTGCGTGGTGTTTTCCGGAAAGGCAATGGGGATTTCCGACATGCCCGGTTGAAGGGTCAACACGGAAGAAACATTGAGGATGGGCTGATCACACTCCAGCATTAGCTCTGTGGCTGTGGGGCTGTTGGAGGTAATGAACAGGATGATGACTTCCCCTTCTAGGGCCAGTTCCAATTCCACCTCTACGGTGTCGCTTACGGAACACCCCAGGGAGTCCGTGACGTCGACGGTGTAGGGCCCGGCCGGCAGGTTGAGCACGGTTGATGTCAAGCCCACGATGGCACCGGTCGAGTCCGCCCATTCATGGGCGTACGGAGGGGTGCCGCCAGTGGCCATGGTTTCCACTGAGCCGGTTCCCAAACCATTGTCTACAGCAGAAATGGAGTTTAAGGTGAGGGTTGCGCAGTCCACCTCGTAGACCGTGGGGTCTTCGAAAGTCTGGGTGACGGTTTCTTCCTCGTAGTCCACCTTGGCGCAGGACCCGAGCACCAGTGCCATCAGCACTGTGCCCGGGCCCAAAAGCCAAAGGGGTGAAAGAAGGCCGCGCCTCATGAACCCGGTGTTCAGCGGATGACCACCTTGCGGGTGGCCCATATGCCGCTGTGCTCGACACGCAGCAGGTAGATGCCGGAAGCCAGGCCATCCAGCTGGAGGGTCAAGCGTCCATTCTGTGCTTCTCCCGAGGAGAGGTCAAGGGCCAGACGCTCACCGGTCAGGGTGGTCAACTCTGCGGTCACGGCTCCACCGCGGGGGTCAAGCCCACGCAATTGAAGTTGACCCTCCTCGACGGGGTTCGGGTAGATTTCAAAACTGTCGGTCCACTCAGGGGCCTCCACGCTGTTGACGACCTCGCCGGCGCCCATCACGTTGACCGTGAAGCCGCTCATGAAGCCTTCCAGCATACCGAGGCTGTCTACGGAAAGGGTATCGCAGTAGGTGGCGCTGCAGGAGTCTGCCTCACTGCTGACCGTGATGCAGAAGGTGTAGGGGCCGTTTCCGCTGTAGGTGTGGGTGGGGTTGGGCTCGGTGGTCACGGGGGACTCGTCGCCGAAGTCATAGGTGTAGGTGTATTCGCTGTCGTAATCGTAGATCCAGACCCAGACTTCGTTGGGGATGAGGTCGCCGTTGGCCTCCCAGGCCTGCATCACCTCGAAGTTGATGTCGCACCCCGTCTCGCCTTCCCAGCCGCCGGCATCGAGCCAGGCCCAGAGGTCCTCACAGGCTTCCTCGTCTCCATTCATGGCGTCAGTCAAGCTCTCCAAGAGCCCGCAGTAGTACCAGAAATCGGGATTGGACTGGTCGGCGCATTGTGTGGAGAGGTAAAGGATGAGCGCACCCACATCGATTCCGTCGAGGCAAT
>CAJQJX010000053.1 GCA_905478795.1 uncultured Flavobacteriales bacterium | reverse complement strand
CGCGGACTGTCGTTGTTCCGGTCGATGGCTGGACTGGCGTCGTTCAAGCTCCGGAACCAAGCATAGCCGCCAATGGGCGAAGAACTCCACCAGTGGCCGTAGCCTCCGGCAGCGTAGAAGTGGCTATTGTCGCTGCGGACGCCGCCCGGAAGGGCCGAAAACCCAAAATTGTCAGTACCGTTGCCACCACCAGCCCAACCTGATGTAGCCTTCAAGGCTGTCCCCTCAGCGCCACTGTGGCCGTTGGCACCCAAGTATGTCTCCAATGCCGTCCACTCTCCATCCGTAGGAACATGCCAGCCGCTCGGGCACAGGCCGCTCCCATTGGTCACGGCGTACCCATTGTACAGCCGGCCGTAGGTCAAGGCGTTGCTTGCATCGTTGTCATAATCACAGCGGGCTCCCGTGTCCAATCCTGCCCATGCAGCATAGACGGTCTCTTCCGGTATAGCCGAGCCATCAGCGTAAGTCGTTGTGCGCAGGTTCTCGGAGAACCAGCATTGGTCGCCAATCTCCACCACACCGTAACTGTGTCCGTCCATCGAAGGCGATTCGCACGTCGAAGCCAATGTAGCGCAGCTGCCGTCGTCCACCGTTGCCTCGGGGTCGTACTGGAGGTAGTCAGCGTCCATGCAGCCAGGGACAATGCAAATCACATTCGCGGGGTCCGCGAAGTTTGTCGCGCGCCGGTTGATGCAATTGTCACTGTCGTCGCAGATGCCGTCGGTATCCGAATCATAGATGCCACAACCGCTGCAGCACTGAGTGTAGGGCATAATCAGTGGGTAGTACACACTCGGCTGACCGAAGGTGGAGCCGCCTGGTGCGCTGGCAACACCCAAACATCCGTCAGCATCGATGACCCGAGCTTCATAGTATCCAGCTGGAATCGTGCCCATTTCTGTGGGAATGGTCGCCACATAATCCGGAGTGCCATTGATGCCTGTCAACTGCAATGTGATCGGAGCACCACTCGTAATATCGAGCGTCACCACCCCGTTGGCCTCCGTCATATTCGCAGCAGGAGAAGAGGCCACAAGCCCAAGGAAAACAGGAGCAGTACCACAGGGCTGGCAGACACCGTTGGCCGGGTCATTGTAGTTGTTGGCAGTGAGGTCCGTGCAGTTGTCTTGATCGTCACAAATCCCATCACTGTCCACGTCGGGGTGGGTGATGGTGACGTTAAACGTGACATAATCTGAATTGCCTGCAAAGTCCACCACCGTCAAGGTCACCAAATGGGTCGTCACATCGTCACAACCAAAGAAGCTGGTCTGGCTGAGTGTCTGTGACTCAATGCCCGCGTTGTCCGTCGAGGTAGAAACATCCAACGCTTCCAAGATCACTTCCTGACTCGTGCTGGTCATCGCAATCGTGATGTCGTTGGCGCTTGCCACTGGAGGAATGTTGTCCTCAACCGTTACAACAAAGCCATCTGTGTCAGAATTGCCTTGGTCGTCCGTCACTGTCAAAACGGCATTGTTCGGACCGAGGTCATCCACATCGAAAGTGTTCGGCGCGACTGTAGAAGAAGCAATGGTGCATCCACCGCCTGAACCGTTGTCTGCGTCAGCTGGCAATATGCTGGCTGTTCCAGTGGCATCGAGCTGAACCGTGATGTTGGAAGCCGCGGCGGTCACGACCGTGCAGCTGCCGTCGTTCTGGGTAGCAGAAGCATCGTAGTTGCATGCGTTCGGATTGGTGCATCCAGGTACAGGTATTTGTGCACTGTCACAGATGTTGTCGTTGTTCAGGTCCAGGCAGTCTCCATTACAATCAAAGCCGGATGCAGGGTATGTACAAGAACCGTCGTCCACATTGGCGGAGGCGTCGTAGTTGCACGCTGATCCATTGGTGCAACCGCCGAAGGCGCAGGTTCCATCATCAATGGTGGCGGAAGCGTCATAGTTGTCGGCAGTATTGTCCGTACAGCCTGCACAAGTGGTGAATTCGCAGGAGCCAGCAATGGTGGCCGTTGCATCGTAGTTGCATGCTCCCGCATCCTGACAACCGGCACAGCTGGTAAACTCACAAGTGCCGTCCTCGGTGTTGGGTCCGCTCACACCAGCTGCCGCACAGGCAGCGGCGTCCGTGCACCCGTAGTTGCATGCATTGGTGTTGGTACAGCCTAGATACTCGCACGAACCATCGTCGATGGTGGCCGATGCATCGTAGTTGCTGGCGTTGGGCTCTGTACAACCCGCGCAGCTGGAGTACTCGCAGGAGCCATCGTTGATGGTGGCCGATGCATCGTAGTTACAAGCACCTGAAGTGGTGCATCCTGCGCACGAGGTGTACTCACATGACCCGTCATTGTAGATGGCGGTGCCATCGTAGTTACATGCAGCGGTGAAGGTGCAACCGAGACAAGAGGCATATTCGCATTCGGAATATCCTGAGGCGGTGTTGTCATAGTTGCAAGCGTAGCTGTCTGCACAGTCCACCCCAGGTGGTGGCATCATCGGAGGGGTGATGAAGTTAAATGTGCAATAGGACGTGATGGGCTGGCCTTGAACCGTAACGTTAGGGTCATAGTTCGAGGCGGAAGGAATCAAGCAGCCGGGAGCAGTACTTGTGATGCAAGAACCATCATCATCCGTGGCCGCAGCATTGTAGTTATCGGCACCTGAATCGGTGCAACCGGCCACCTCATTCTCATCACAGACACCATCGCCATCCGCGTCGTTGAGGCAGGCTCCCTGACAGTTCAGGTAGGTTTCTGAAGGGAAAATGCAGGTATTGGACACATCTGCAATGGTGGCGTCCGGATTGTAGTTACAAGCGTCCGGCTGGATACAGCCGACGACTTCGAAGGCACAGCTTCCATCGGGTACGGTCGCAAATACGTTGTAGTTGCTCGCGTTGGCGTTCATACAACCCACAACATCTTCAGGATCGCACGTGCCGTTGTTGTCGAGGTCAAATCCGTCGAGGCAATTGCCATCGCAGTCTACATAGTAGATCGCAGGGTATGCACAAGTTCCAGCTGGGCCATCAAGTGTAGCCGCAGGATCATAGTTGCAAGCGCCTTCGTCTCGGCAACCGGCACAGCTGGCAAACTCGCAAGAGCCATCGTCGGTATTCGCGGCGGAATCGAAGTTGCATGCACCGAGGTTGGTGCAGCCTTGGATTTCACAGGTCAGGTTGTCGACCGTTGCGGTATTGTCGTAGTTGTCAGCGTCACTGTCGGTGCAACCGAGGATGACGGTCAGTGGTCCATCGGACAAGAGCAAAGTACCGAAGTTGAGCAAGGTGTCATTTCCTGCCGTTGGGCTTTGAACAAAGAGGGTGTCTCCGTATGCCGTCAGGGTCAGGTCAGCGGCGGCATCTCCGTATGCAGTGCCAGAGACGGTCGTGCCATACTGGGCATAGTTGGTTCCCCCACCTCCATCGAGGTAGTCGTTGGCAGCTGCAGTGTAATCGCCAGTCACGGTGTTGTCTTCATCACCGAAAATCAGGCGGTCTTCTCCGTTTCCTGAGAGGTAAACGAGGTTGCCATTCGGATCGTCAATGTCACCAGCGCTGTTGCCGGGAATAAAGCCAAGATCTGAGTAGTACGTGCTGTTTCCTGGAAGGGCACCGTTGCCGGTGGCATCGAGGTCCCAATTCAGGTTGCCCGTGAGGTTGCGGGCATTGATGTCGGTGTCGACATCCTGGAATCCGTTGTTGGTGATGGTGGTAATGTCGCCTGCCGTGGGAACCCCCAACGACATTCCCGTGCCGCAATCGACAAAGCTGTTGTTCTCAATAGAACAGGTGCTGTTGTCGTAGTCCTCCAGGTTCATGGCGCTGCGGCAATTCGTGAAGGTGTTGTTCGATACCGTCACAGCCGCACCGCCGCCATTCAACCACAGTCCCCGTCCCCAGGCCGCGCTGCTGTAACGGTCGCCATCGCTGAAGTTTCCATCTCCGGAGAAGCTGTTCTCGGTGATGGTCATGGAGCCGGAAGAGAGCACAGAAGTGTAGAGGGCCATGTCATTTTGTCCTCCGGTTCCACCTCCTGCAATGCTGGAGATGAATTGGTTGTTCTGAATGGTGTGACCTGCTGCTGTTGTGATGAAGATGGTGCTCGTCTGGGCGGGGTTGTTGCTCAGGAACTGCAGTCCGTCGAGCATAACAGCGCCCGTGGCACTCAAGGTGTGTTCGCCGTCGATGATGGCTTCTGCACCGCGCGTTCCGTCGTGGGCGATTCCAGCGTTCGGACCGTTGATGTTGAGCTGCTTGTCAAAGGCGAGGTCCTCCTCATAAGTGCCCGCGCGGACTTCCACATTCTGACCAGCAGCCGCATCAGACAATGCAGGGGCAATGGCCATACCATCGGCCACAATCCAATCAGAGGTACTGATTTCTTGCGCAGAAGAAGCTGTGTTGCTGTTGTTCAGGCCCAGGGCCGTGATGATGGCTGTGGTTTCATCCTCGGCATAGAAGGTGTACTCCTCCGAGTCATTGTAACCTCCGCGGAAGGCGTCGTTGTAGACTAAAAAGTCCCAACCGGTGACACTGACGTTGGTGTTGAATAGGTCCCCGTTGGAGGGGTCAATGTCATCCTGGCTAAAGACCGCTCCGTCGGTGGAGAGTCCACTGCCCACAATGGAAATGTTGTCCGAACCACGCCCTTCTGCTGGAACGTAACGCGATGCATAAATCGCAATGCCACCCCAAGCGTTGGATGTGCCTGTGAAACTGTTCAATGTAACGTTCGTGCAACCTGTGAACTGCATGCCATTTCCGCGGGTGGTTCCGCTGGCATTGAGGTTGGTCAGGGTCACGTTGTCCAATCCGTGGAAGTCAAATGGGGTGCGCTCTGCAGCGCCATCGATGGTGATGTTCTCCAAGACCAGGCCGTCGTTGATGGTGGGTGTGGCGTTGGCACCTGCCTTGATGGTGAAGCCAATGCTGTTGTTGGCGGCAGGATCAGGGTCGGTGATGGGCTTGATGGTGAGGTTGCGCAACGTAATGTTGTCGGCGTTTGTCTCGATCACCCGGTTGGTGAGCGGTGTCATAGCAGAGGCATCGAGGATCGCGCCAGCCATGGATTCACCTTCGATGGTCACCCCCTTGTTTACGTCAATCGTGGAAGAGATCGTATGGGTGTTGTCGGCAACCCAGATAAGGTCACCGCTATCGGCGATGTCAATGGCGTCTTGGATGGACAGATCGTTGGTGATCTCCCAGCGGCCCTCTGAGAGGTCGCGGACGGCGAGGCCAGAGGCGGTGTAAGGTCCGCCAGTCGTTCCTGCAATGAAGAAAGGCAGTGCTGCTGCGTTCACAAGAGAGACGAGGTCCACGTCGCCAATGGTGCCATACAAGGGCACATCTTCGAGGCTGCTGTGGAAGGCTTGGTCGAAGTTCGTGGGCACCACGACGCCTGCGTTGGCGTTGTAGTCAGCATCGGTGCCGTCACTGGTGGAGTAAGTGATTTCCTGTGCGGAGGTGGTCTTTTCGATAACGAAACCGCCGGTGAGGATCATGGGCTCCTGGAAGACCACATTGGACATGGTCTGTGAGGTGCTGGCCGAGCTCAAGTAAAGGCCGATGTTGCCTCCGCTCACATTGGAGACGGTGACGTCTTCACTGCTACCGATGCCGATGCTGTACAGCCCGTTGCCTGTGGCGACGAAATCGGAGATGGTGTTGGCGCCATTGTCACCGTTGATGCCTGTGAGGCCGATGCCGTTTTGCTGGCAGTTGTTGGCGGACATGCCGGTGGCCGTGAAGCCCGAGAAGTCGGGGCGCACGTGGATACCAAAGACGATGGGGCCGGCGAGGCCACCACCGTTGACGGTCATGCCGCTCAAGGTCACATTGTCGGATTGGACGCTGAATCCATAGCTGTCGGAAGAGCCGGAGCCATCGAGGATGACTTCGTCGCGGCTGCTGCCGGAGATGGTCAAGGCCTTGTTGACCACAACCTCGTTCTCAAGTGCATATGTGCCGGCAAGGACATTGATGAGGTCCCCCGCTTCAGCGGCGTCGATGGCGTCCTGAATCAGGAGGGGCTCGATCACTTCGTAATCGCCATTGTCCATATCGTAGATATAGACTTCCGAGTATTCGATGCCCGAAATGGGGTTGGCCGCACCATAGGCCACGAGGCCTTGGATCACAGCTTGCGCCGCTACGCTTTGTCCGGTAATGCCATCGTTGCGTGTGGAATACAGAGCGTGGGTAAAGTCTGCGGGCACGGTGACGTCTGCGTTATCAGCAGCATCATTGGATACGGTTCCGACCCAAGTGCCCCCGCTGTTCAATGCCCCGTTTTGAACGGTGATGGAGCCAGCCCCGCTGTTCAAGCTGACCGTTCCGCCGATGACGATGTTGGAGGGAGCCTCCAGGCCAGCGTCTTGGTATTGGGTCTGGGCGGGGAAGATGCCAACGGCACCGTAAGTGTTGGAGCTGGTCGTGATGCCGTTGATGGTGATATCGGAAGAACTGGCGATGGCCAATCCATATCCCAATGCTGTGTTGGAAGCGGAAATGTTGGTGAGGGTAGCACCATTTACGCCATTCAGGTCGATGGCACTGTTGCCACCGTTGGTCGCTTCCACATCGTTCAGACTAAAGTTGGATACACCTGAAGCCTTGACCCCAAAGGTTCCGGAGCCATCCAGGGTGAAGCCCGAGAGGCTGACGTTGTCTGCAGAGATGCTCATGCCGTATCCAGCAGATGTCGTGGTGATGGTGGTGGATCCACTTCCCGCACCAGTGATGGTCAAGGGTTTATCCACAGTAATCGTACTGGTGGGGTAGAACGTCGTGGCGGCCAGAATAAGGACGTCACCGGCAGAAGCCGCGTCAATTCCGGCTTGAATGGTGGCATACTGAACCGAAGTGTTTTGGTTGGTGACGTCGCCAGCGACTGGAGTCAAACTGGCCTCTTCGCCATCAGCGGTCAGGGTCAGGGCACTGTTGTCATTATTGAAGGCGAGGATTTGTGCTCCACACGAGGCCACTGGTGAAGTCAAGAGGCATTGACCGTTCAAGTCTGAAACCTCGTAAGAGAAAGTCGACAGCACATTGCCCTCTGCATCCCACTCACTCGCTGTTCCCGCGGCATCGAAGAAGAGGGTAGATTCAATGGTCACACATGCATCTCCAAAAGACGCTGTGTAGCTTAAAGTCATTACCTCATCAGCAATGAAGTCTGTGAATAAGCCGCAGTCCACTACAGGGCGCTCCATCGCTTCATTTTCAAGCGTAGGATTGGCAAAAACAGCGGCACTGCACAGCAGCAGCAGAGTGAAAAAAATCTCGCGCATGATTGTAATTTGGTCAGCCTCAATATCCTGCAAACCAGCACAAAAATCTAATAAAAGTTAGATAATTCGCCTAGATGAACTATTCATGAACTCAGCGCGTATAAGCAAACTTGTAAGCGTCAAAGGAAAGTGACCGGCAGCCTCTCGGCGGCCCTACCGCCCTATGAAAAAGGCCCGCCGAAGCGGACCTCTTGAATTTTCATGAAGCACTGAAATTCATTCAATAACGCAAGGTGTGTTGACCGGTTCGGCGCAGTCTTGTCGGTAAAGCAGTCGATGTCGTCGCAGATGCCGGCCATGTCCGCATCACTGAGCCCGCAATCGCAGCAGATGGCATAGGGCACCGTGACCGAGATGACAATGGGTTTGGTTCATTGACCGGATTACTCCGACCCCTTCAATTTACTTCACAGCAGCCACAAGCGCACTTAGAATCCAACACGATTTGTCAGCGAAACCATGGAGCATCAACACTCCAGCATTTTCAACCCAGAAACACACCAGCGGCGCGCATGCGCGAGGACTGCTCCACATCGCCTTCCTGAGGTGGGACCAAGGTCCTGAATCGACCCAAGAATGCCGCCTGTCCATCTGAGAGTCCGGGATCGGAACGGAAATGCAACGCTTGACTTCCGGTCAGGAGCTCACATCCCAAAATTTCTCGTGTTCCCTGGATGACGGCGAGCAGTTGAAGGCCGGAGTTTGCCCCCATGCTTACGTGGTCTTCTTGGCCATTGCTGCTGTCGATGGTGTCAACACTCGCTGGCATGGCGCGCATCTTGTTGCGGGCGACGATGCTCGCCGCTGTGTATTGGACTATCATCAAACCGCTGTCAAGACCAGGGTCGGTGGCCAAGAAAGGCGGCAAGCCTCGGGTCCCGCTCAGGAGCTTGAAGATGCGGCGCTCCGACATCGTACCCAGCTCGCTCGCGGCAACCTTGAGGTGGTCGAGGATGACCGCAAGCGGCTCGCCGTGGAAATTGCCCGCACTGATGACTTCCCCGCTCTCCGGCAACAGGATGGGATTGTCGGTCACAGCGGTCGCTTCGCCTTCGAGGGTCTCGATGCCCAGGTCGATGGCTTTGCGCACGGCGCCATAAACCTGTGGGATGCATCTAAAACTGTAGGGGTCCTGCACCCACTCGTGGGTCTCGCGCAGAAAGGCCGCTCCCTCGAGCCAGCCGCGCATCGCGGCCGCACTGGACCGTTGACCTTCGTGCTGACGGAGGGCGTGGACGGCCGGGTGAAACGGGGCATCGAGCCCCTCAAAAGCCGCCAAACTGAGGCTGGCAATTCCGTGGGCCTGCGTCCACAGCGTCTCAAGCTGGCTGAGGCCGTAGGCAAGCAGGGCCGACATCATCTGTGTACCGTTGATCAAGGCCAGCCCCTCTTTCGGACCGAGCGAAATGGGCGCCCACCCCTTTTCCTTGAGCACCTCCGATGCAGGTCGGGTGATCCAAAGGCCGTCCGCCGCCTTCTGCATCAGTTCCCCCTCCCCCATCAACGGAAGGCACATATGACTCAAGGGAGCCAAATCACCACTGGCCCCCAAGGAACCTTGGCGCGGTACCACTGGCATCAAGCCAGCATTGTAGAATTCCACCAATCGGTCCACGGTCTCTGGTTGGACTCCGCTGTGTCCACGGATCAGGCCGCACACCTTGAACAGCAACATCCAACGCACAATCTCTGGTGGCAAAGGCTCTCCCAGCCCCGCTGCATGGCTGCGCAGAATGTTTTCTTGCAACTGGTGCAGCTGGTTCTCTCCGACCCGCACATTGGCGAGTTGCCCAAAACCTGTATTGACCCCATAAACGGTTCTGCCCGAAGCGACCACCTCCATTAGAAAATCATGGGCACGCTTCACATTCGAGTGCGCGGCATCAGAGAGGACAATGGCATCGGCGGCATAGAGCGACTGAAGGTCAGCCCAACTTTGTGGGCCCGGATCGAGGCGGTGGTTCATGGCGGTCACGAATTTACCCGAAGACCGGACTATCTTGGCCATCCAATCCGAATACCGGAACATGCGATTCATTTTGACCCTCTGCCTTTCGGCAGTCATTGGTGCAGCTGCAGCGCAGCGGGCACCCATCAAATTCGAGGAGTACGACCTCGACAATGGACTCCACGTCATCCTTCACGAAGACCACAGCGCACCGATCGCCATGGTTTCTGTGATGTACCATGTAGGTTCAAAAAACGAAGACCCCACGCGAACGGGCATGGCCCACTTCTTTGAGCACTTGCTTTTTGAAGGCTCCGAGAACATCGGACGGGGTGAATTCTTCAAGTACATCCAAAACGCGGGCGGTCAAAACAACGCCAACACTTCCAATGACCGCACCTTCTATTATGAGGTGCTTCCTTCCAACCAGATCGAGCTCGGTTTGTGGCTCGAATCCGAGCGCATGTTGCATGCCCGTGTGGAGGCCGCAGGCATTGAGACCCAAAGAGAAGTTGTCAAGGAGGAGCGCCGCCAGCGCGTGGACAACCAACCCTACGGCAACCTCATCGAGGAAACCATGAAACGCGCCTACCAGCAGCACCCCTACCGTTGGCCCGTGATTGGCTCTATGGACCACCTCAATGCGGCAGAGGACCAAGAGTTCACCGACTTCTACAAGACATTCTATGTCCCAAACAACGCGGTGCTGTCTATTGCCGGCGACTTTGACCGGAAGGACCTCAAGGAGCAAATCGAAGCCTACTTCGGAACCATTCCAATGGGCACCGCCGACATCCCCCGCCCTGACGTCACAGAGGCGCCCAAGATGAAGGAGGTGCGGGACACCATTTGGGGCGACGACCAGTTGCCATTGGTCCTGATGGCCTATCCCATTCCTGCAGAAGGCACCCCCGATTACTACGCTGTAGATCTGTTGAATACCGCTTTAAGCGGGGGGCAGTCTAGCCGCCTAAACCGCGCTGTGGTGGACGAGCAGGAGCTTGCTGTTTTCTGCGGAGCATTCAGCTTTGGTCTTGAGGACCCCGGCCAAACCATCGCCTATGCAGTCGCCAACATTGGAACCGACCCCGCAGAAGTGGAGACGGCCATGATGACTGAAATCAATAAAGTGAAGGCCAAAGGCATTTCCGACTCTGAGCTCGAAAAGCTCAAAAACCAAGCGGAAAGCTTCTTCGTACAGAGCAACAGCACCATGCGCGGCATTGCCGAATCCCTCGCCAACTACCACATGTATTATGGCGACGCCAACCTCATCAACAACGAAATCGACCGCTTTATGGCCGTCACGGCCGAAGACATCCAAGCGGCCGCCATCAAGTACTACAACCATGACCGCCGCGTCGTGCTTTACTTCATGAACGAGAACGCACAATGAACCGTTTCACTTCACTCTTCGTTGCCTTAGCGGCCTTCGTTCCGCTTGCACTCAACGCCCAAGTTGACCGTTCGCAAGCACCCGAACCCGGACCTGCTCCGGAAATCATTCTAGGAGACTACACTGTAGAAACGCTCGAAAACGGGCTGACGCTGATTGTGGTCGAAAACCACAAGCTTCCACGTGTCAGCTACAGGCTCACTTTGGACGTTGATGCCATCTATGAAGGGGGCCGCGCTGGCTACACCAGTATGGCCGGTTCACTGATGCGTGCCGGAACAGCGAACCGCACCAAAGCCGAAATCGACGAAACTGTAGACCTCATTGGCGCCAGCTTTGGAACCTCCGGATTTGGCATGAATGGACGTTGCTTGGTCAAGCACAGCGAGACGTTGCTCGAGATCATGTCGGATGTCCTCATGAATCCCACTTTTCCTGAAGAAGAGTTAGAAAAGGAACGCAAGCAAACCTTGAGTGGATTTGCCAGCAGCGCCACCGATGCGAACCAAATCTCCGGACGTTTGTCCAGGGCGATGACCTATGGACTGAAGCATCCCTATGGCGAGAGCTCAAACGAGACCACAGTCAATTCCATTACCCGCAATGACCTCTTGGATCACTACGCAAAAGTGTGGAAGCCGAATGTGGCCTACCTCGTGATCGTGGGAGACATTACACCGGCCAAGGCCAAGGAGCAGGCTGAGCAATACTTTGGAGAATGGCGCCCCAACGAAGTTGAAAAAGGGCGCTTTGCAAGGCCCGTCCCTCCAAGGGGCAACCGCGTGTGTTTCGCGCCGGTTCCCGGAGCGGTTCAAAGCGTCATCGACGTAACGTTCCCTGTCTACCTCAAGCCCGGACATCCAGATGTGGTCGCGGTGAGTGTCATGAACACCATGCTCGGTGGATTCTTTGGAAGCCGCCTCAATCAGAACTTGCGTGAAGACAAGGCCTACACATACGGTGCCCGAAGTTCAATTGGGCCAGACAAGCTCGTAGGGCGTTTCAGCGCCCGTGCCAGTGTTCGCAATGAAGTCACCGACAGCTCTTTGGTGGAGTTCCTTTCCGAGATCCGTACCATGGTCGAGACTCCTGCTCCTGACAGCACCCTCCAATTCGTCAAGAACTACCTCAACGGAAGTTTTGCGCTCTCACTGGAGCGTCCGGAGACCATCGCCCGTTTTGCACTCAACATCGAACGGTACGGCTTCCCTGCCGATTACTACACGACCTACTTGGCACGTTTGGATGCTATCAGTGTAGAAGATGTACAGCGTGTCGCACGCACATACCTGCGCCCAGACAACATGAACATTACGATCGCTGGAAACCGGGACGTCGCAGATGGCTTGGCCCAATTCGCAGCTTCGGGACAAGTCGAATTCTTTGACGCCTTTGGCGAACCCCTCAGAGAGCTCGATCCGGCCCCAGAAGGCATGACCGCCCTCGATGTATTCAACGCCTATTACGCGGCACGCGGAGGTGCAGGGAAATTGGATAAGGTGAAAGCGCTCAAGACGACCAGCACCATGGCTGCTGGGCCCATGGAGCTTGTTGTTGAAGAGGCCTATAGGAATAGAGGAGGAGGATACAGCCGCATCACTGCTGGCGGTAACCTGATGCAAGAAACCCGATTTGATGGGATCAATGGCAGCGAGACAGCTATGGGCCAGGTCACCGCTATGGATGCCACCAGAGCGGCAGATACCAAGCGAAATCACGACATGTTAGCGTTTCTCCATTTGGTCGACTACGGACTATCCCCTGAGCTTTTAGGTGTAGATCTGATTAATGAGGTTCCTCAGTATTTGGTTGAGCTTCGCCGCGATGGAATCGCCGCCGAAAATCATTGGTTCAATATTGAGACGGGCTTACTGACACGCACGGTTCGTTTCCGCAGCCAAGATTCCTCAGCGCAAGGGGACATGACGCTCACCATGGACTTTGGCGGCATGACCGAAGCGAAGGGGATGCTCTTCGAAGGTGAAGTCACCATGAAGACGGGAGGTCAGGAAATGAAAATGACCGTCACTCAAATTGACGTCAATCCCAAAATCGACGCCCAAGACTACAACGTCGACTAAACGCCTGTGGAAATCGATTCCCTCATCAGCCTTTCGGGCGCGGACTTGCTCCAAGAGGAACACGTGGTGTTACAAAACGTGAACCTTGAGGCCAGAGCCGGTGAATTCATCTATTTGATTGGACGCACCGGTTCTGGCAAATCCAGCCTGCTCAAAACACTGTACGGTGAACTGGCATTGACGTCGGGCACCGGCTCAGTGTGCGGCATTGATTTAGGCGGGCTCAAACAGCGAAAGGTGCACCTCTTGCGCCGCAAGCTGGGCATTGTATTTCAAGACTTTGAGCTGCTCACAGACAGAACGGCGGTAGAGAACCTCCAGTTTGTACTCAAAGTCACCGATTGGCAAGACGCCGGCGATCGGGAACGGCGGGTGGCAGAAGTCCTTCAAGCGGTGGGCCTTGAGAACAAAGGCTATAAGCGGCCCTTCGAATTAAGCGGCGGCGAAAGGCAGCGCCTTGCCATAGCCCGTGCTTTGCTCAATTCTCCAGAACTGATATTGGCCGACGAGCCCACAGGAAACCTGGACCCGGAAACCGCCGAAGGGATTCTTGAACTCCTGCACGATTTGGCCCGAGATGGGCGTTGTGTTCTCATGGCAACACACAATCACGGCATCCTTCAACGGCACCCTGGTCGCATCCTCAGATGCACCAACGGAAAATTGGAAGAGGTCACCGCAGCGACAATGCGGGCATGAACCATCCTCCTATGCTGACCCTGGCCATCCCCGTAAAGGGCGATGCACACCTTGCGCCATTGCGCCGCACCCTTGATGGCATTCTACGGGTGCTGGATGGCGAAGACATCGAAGTCCTGGTGCAAGTCGGCAGTGCCGCACCTCAGGTGCAGGCACTGGTGAAGGACCACCCCTTGCGCCCGCTGTGCTATGAGGAACAAGACAACGGAATTTATGATGCCATGAACCGCATCACACAACGTGCACTGGGCCAACGTATCCTGTTTATTGGCGCTGGAGACATCCCTCTTGCCGGGCTCACCCGGGCCCTCGACAGGTGGGAACCTGCAGATGACAACCTTGAGCTTGGCGGAGTGCGCATCCCCGATGCAGAACCCAAAGTACCCCGTCATTATGCGCCGCGCTGGGATCGGGGCTTGCGCTGGCGCAACGTCTGTCACCACCAAGGCATAGCCTATCCAACCGCGCTGCTTCGCGCAAAAGGGGGCTTCTCCTTGGAGTTCCCTGTCCTTGCAGATTACGCCCTCAACCTTGTCCTGTGGCAATCGGGTGTCAAAGCCAAGTGGAATGAAGGTGAAAATTGGGTGAGTGCCGCACCAGGAGGCGTCTCACGACAGTTCAATCCCGCCCTCTACGCAGAAGAGCGTCAGCTCAAAGCACAAGTGATGCGCGCGGGACTGGCCAAGTGGTGCCAACCTCTTTGGATTCGACTAAAATCCCTTTGGAAAGCTCAGGGTCAATGAACGGCGTGAACCGCCGCTAGCAAGGTCTCTTCATGTGCCCCCCAGTGGAACCGTTGGGCCACCTGCATCAGGTGATCCCGTTCGGGAGTCTGGTGCAATACCCGCTGCACCGCGTCTGCAATGGCCACCGCTATTTCACCGTCTTGCTCAGCCGCAGACGCCACCTCACCAATGCGCTCTTCTCGAACCAAACGACCCGCTACCGGCAAATCAGAGCACACCACGGGAATGCCGGCATGCAAGTAGTCAAACAATTTGTTGGGTAGACTAAATTTAAAGTTGCCTGCTGTTGAACGGTCCAGTGACAAACCCACATCGGCTGCAGCCGTGCATCGCCTGAGTTGATCAAACGGCATCCTTTCGTGAATGTGAACACGGTCCCGTATTCCCAACGCCTCTGCCAACACCGGTGCCGCTTCATGTTCTGGCCCCGCCCCGATCAAGGCCAAATGCCCTCGGTCCAAATGGACGAGTGCACGCACCGCATCCAACGCTCCCCGATCGCGGTCCATAAACGCCCCTTGCATAAGCAACACGGGCTCGTCTTCTGGCCAGCCCAAAACTGCACGGTCCAACGGTTCCGCTGGAGCGGCCATCTCAGGCACATTGGGCACCACATCCACAGCTATGCCATACGCTTTGCTGTACGCTTCGGCAATGGATGCATTTACCGTCAACATCCGCTCAATTCCACGAAAACAACGGCGCTCCCACCAACTCCAAATGGCACGGCGCACCGGTTTTCCTTGCAGACCTTCGGCCTCTGTGAACCATTCATGGCTGTCGTAGGCCAATTGCCAACCGAAGGAGCGGGCGGCTTTCAATGCGGGCCACAGCGTGTCGAGGTCGTTCGCCCAAACCGCCTTGACCCCACCTTCGCGGTGAAGCCTTCGAAGGGTCCGATTTAACCCCCATTGCAAAGACGCATAAAAGAGTGGACCGGAATGGAAGCCCAGCCACATGCGGTGACTGGCATACGGCCGGTCAATGCTGCCCGCTGCGCCCCGCGTCATTCTGCGCCCAATGAGCACCGGCTCCCAGCCGGCAGCCATCAACGTGGCGCATGTTTTGCGCACGCGTTGATCAAACGCGAGGTCGTTGGAAACGAGAACGGCAATGCGTCCCTTCTCCATCATCCCTCCTTCATGGCCTCCATCTGCTCCTTCAGAACGAGCTTGGTGTAACGCGGAAAGTCACCGTTCATCATCCAACCATAATACCCGGGATCGCGCTGGAGCACATCGCGCAAGAGCACACCACGGTATTTCCCAAAGTTGAAGGTGACCTCATCGTTTTCGTTGAATACAAATCGACCCGCCAAGTCTGCATTGCGACCCCGTCTACCGAATTCGGCAATCCCTGGCACATCTTGCGGAAGGGGGCCTACGGTTTCCCCCAAAGAGCTCAACACAGTGTGGTCTTTATAGCGCGTTACCTGCTCCGCAAAAACTTTGAGTGTGGCCACGATATCGGGCAAAGCCTCGTGCGCACCATCCAGTGCCTCATCGCAATAAAACTGGAGTGCTGCACGCAATGTCCGCTGCTCCATTTTGTGAAAGATGTTTTGGACATCGACCAAATGGCGGTCATCCACCTTGAACGCGATGTTGCAACGCAAAAACTCCTCCGCCAAGAGCGGGACATCGAAGCGGTTCGAATTAAAACCGGCGAGGTCACACCCCTCTAACCACCGAAAGAGCTTCCCAGAGAGCGATTCAAACGTGGGGGCGTCCGCTACATCCGCATTCGAAATGCCATGCACTGCGGTGGACTCTGCAGAAATTTGCATTTCCGGATTGATCAACAGCCGCGTCTGTCCCTGCTCCTTGTCTGGCCGGACTTGCCATTGGCCGTCTGGCATGACCTTGATGAAAGCCATTTCGACAATACGGTCCTTGGCTACATCGGTACCGGTCGTTTCGAGGTCAAAAAAGACCAACGGCCGGTCGAGTTGAATGGGTAGGTTGATACGCTCCATTCCGCGAAGATGGGAAGGATCAGCCGCGTATCTCCACCATTGTGCGCGACAATGAAAACTTCGCGTACTGGTAGTTCTTGTAGCGGGTAGCTGATTCGACCGCGTCGCCCTTGTATTCAGGGCCTGCCACGCCCCACTCCAGGACGATTTGATAGTCCACTCCGACCTGCAACCCGCGTTTGGCCAACTCGGTGATCATGGCATCTCGGGCTTTCTCGGCACGCATCTTCGCCAACTGCTCATTGGAGTCATAGGCCCTTTTGTTCTTCACCGGAACAAAAGAAGCGGATCCTTCAATTTGCAAAATGGGCACTTCGCCTGCTTCGTTCCGTTCCGCGATGCTGAGGGCTACGCTGACGAGTTCTCTGGCCCCGGCCTTAGACATATACTGACCGTAACCAAATTCAATGCGCTCCTCGACCGCCCCAAACTCCATCATGGTCATGGGGGCGGTTGGACTGACCGCTGGGGCTTCTTCGACAACCTCCTCAGTCACCGCTTCTTCGACAACCTCCTCAGTCACCGCTTCTTCGACAACCTCCTCAGTCACCGCTTCTTCGACAACTTCCTCAGTCACCGCTTCTTCGACAACCTCCTCAGTCACCGCCACATCGTTTGTCTTGGCATCAACCTCCACCCTGGCGTTTGAAACCACTGTGGATTCACTCCGGTCAGACTCCTGAGAATCCATGACAGAAGAGCCCTCATCTAAGGCAGCAGATTCTGAAGCAACAGCGTCATTCGTGCGAGAAGCGGCAGATACAGCCTGTACCAACTCCTCCTTAACCTGAGGCTCTGGCGCCGTAGCATCAGGCGTAGTGTCTTCTTCGACAGCGCCAAAACCAAATGGGTCGAGGCGCAACACTTCATGGCTCACGCCATAGGCTGACTCACACCCAATGGACTCCTTCCGCTCCATCATGGTCTCCCCATTGCGGATCCAACTGAACTTGTACTCGCGGCATGGAGGCAAAGCGGCCAAGAACTTGCCTGTTCCCTTCCGAGCTCGGAAGACACGGAATATAGAGGCTCCCTCATCCAACGAACGCACCTCCATCACATCTCCCGGCAGCCAAGCCACGACTTCGCCAATCATCATGGCCATCTCCTCACCAGGCTCATCCAAGAATTCAACCCGATAGATGTTCAAGTCGTCTCCTCCAGCACGTGCCGAGGAAATGTATCCTGAAGTGCCAGAAGCATCCAAAGTCAGTACGGCCTCATTGCCCGGAGTGTTCAGCGGGTGCCCCAGGTGTTCAGGGTCGCTCCAGCTCCCATTGTCAAGGCGCCTGCATCGGAACAAATCAAACCCACCCATACCTGCATGACCGGTAGAGGCAAAAATCAGCGTTTGACCATCGGAACTCAGCACAGGACTCTCTTCCTCACCATCGGTATTGATCCTGCGCCCTAAGTTCAATGGTTCGGACCATGAGCCATCGGGAAGCTTTACGGTGCGGTACAAATCACGTCCGCCCATTCCGCCTGGCCGGTTGGAGACAAAAACCCGTTCCCAACCATCGAAGCGCTCGGTCATGGAAGTTTCCCAATGACGAGAATCGATGGGGAAACCCAATTTCTCCTCATACGACCAGCCGCCGAATTCGTCTTTGGTCAATTTCCATATGCCTCCTTCCTTGCGAACCCCCTGGTAGGCCAGGAGTCCATCATCATCACCCACGATACCAACTGTAGACAAATCCCGTCCAGGAGTTCCCACTTCCAACCGCACGGGTCGGGACCAAGAGTCTCCCACCTTCATGGACCGGTAAATCTGACCGACATCACTGGAGCTACCGTCTCCATCCCGAAAGGATGTGAAGTACAACGTGCTGCCATCGGGCGTCACAATGGGTGCATAATCTGCTCTGCTGC
>CAJQJX010000052.1 GCA_905478795.1 uncultured Flavobacteriales bacterium | reverse complement strand
GCTTGGCAAATTCTTCCATCTTTTCACGTTGCATCTTGTCGAAGAGAGGAGGCGCTGCAGATGCCGTTGCGAAAATTTTGCATGTGCGAATCAATGGCTCCATCACGGGTATTAGTGCTCCCGCATTAAGAAAGCGGTATTTGGACAATCAAGGCATCACGGATAAAAGTCCTTTTGTTCTTGAAACAAAAAGAGCTTTGAATTTCCTGGAGCGTGCCTTCAAAGCCTCGAATAACCCAGATCCTCGGTTGAAGAAGTGGGCAATTTTGACTTTGGCGGAGGTAGTGGCCGAGATGGATAAAGACTATGCTTTGAAGGATTTTGAAGCGGAGTTTGCAAACGCATTTTTGAAGTTTGAGGCAGAAAGAATTGCGAACAATGAGTTGGATGATTCCGAGCAAGATTCCACTTATTCCGAAGTCACAAATGCGACTCGGGGTGATAGTCAAGCCTTCGCTCAATTCCGTTTTGATAAGCTCAGAGACTTTATTGTCTTTGAGCTTGAAGAGTTGCCATTGAAAGACAGTCAAAGGGCATTCACCCTCGAGCAGCGACAGGCCATTTATCACTTGGGTGGAGGGATCTGTGCTAACAGCAATTGCCAGAAAGCAGTCGAGTTCAGCGAGTTTCATGCAGATCACGTTCTGCCATTTGTGAAAGGTGGGGAGACGAAGATTAGCAATGGTCAAGTTTTGTGTGCGCCATGTAATCTCAAGAAGTCAGCCTCCGTTCAGGATTCCTGAGGTTCTGATTGGGTAGCTTGACCTGTCTTCTTGTGGTGTGCACATGCAGGGGATCATCCGAGGGGTCATCGTGAGTCAATCTCGTGAAACGCCAGTGATTGCTGGGCATCTCAAGGGGGTGCACTTTACCCCCGGCTCCACCTGAATGATGTGCAAAACTGTGCCCGCTTCCTCAATGGTTGCGGGCTTTTTTGTGCCTATTCTTCCAGGAAAGACAGGCCATGTGAGCTCTTTGTGATTCTACCTGTTTCCAGTCTTTTTCAATGAGAGCAAGTCTGAAATAGGTGCACATCAAGAAAAAAATAGGTGCACATGAAATCATCACTGATCTACAGAAAGGATGCAAGGCTGGAAGGAGAGAGGGGGTGTGTCAAAATTCGCTTCACTTGGGCTATCGAATAGCCGTGTCCCCGAGTGTCTGGCGGGTCTAACTTTGGGCAAAGCATGAATCAAAATGACATCCAAAATTTCCTTCAGGGGCTGCAGTCTCAGGTTAACGGCGATGCGCTTGATGAGGTGGTGGCCTGCTGCAGTTTTATTCAGCTGACAAGGGGAGCGAAATTGATTGAGACGGGGAAGCGGCACCCTTTTCTGTATCTCATTGTTCAGGGCAGCGCAAAATCCTATTATCTCAGTGAGGGAAAGGAGGTCTGCACGTGGTTTGCATTTGAAGGTGAAGTGGTGTCCACCATGAGCACGTTCGCGGGGCACCCTTCTAACGAAACGGTTGAATTGCTCGAGGATGCAGCCTTGATTCGGATACACGTCAAGGATTTCAAGGCACTCTCCGTCAACCGGGCCTCTGTCGCCCGTTTGATCACGGAGTGGGTCGTAGAGCACGCCATCTTCTTGGAGAGCCTGTTGTATTTGCAATCCTTGCCGGTCAAGATGCGATATGAACATATCCTCGAGGCGCGACCTGAGATTCTGCAACGGGTGTCATTGACCGACTTGGCTTCTTTTTTGGGCATGAGCAGGGAGTCATTGAGTCGAATCCGGTCGGCTCTATGACTTTGTGACTTAAGTCAAAGGAACCGGGTCGGGGGATGCGGACATTTATGGTATGACCATAAATCTCTTTGCGATGAACGAGCGTGCTTCCTTCGTTTCTGTTAGCGTTCTGCTTCTGTCAGTCTTTGCCGCTTCGGTGATGGCATGTACCAAGGGCAAGGAGCCCATGCCTTGTGTCAATGAGGAAGTGAAGTTTGAAGGGCATGTGATCATTGTGGGGGCGGGGGCTTCGGGCCTGGCGGCAGCAAAGCGGTTGGAGGAAGAAGGTGTCAGCTATCAAATTCTGGAGGCCTCAGACCGGTTGTGTGGCAGGGTGCAGAAAAATGAAGGATTCGCCGATTTCCCGATTGACTTGGGCGCGGAGTGGATCCACGAAGACAAGGCCATCCTGAACTACCTCCTCTATGGAGAAGGGGGTGAGCCCGATGCAGAGACCATTCTCTACCAGCCGATGGACGTGGATTACGCTTCCGGTTCCATGGTCTATACCATTTCCGAGCAGGACATGGAAGCGTACTATGAGGATTACATCTTGGAGTACAAGTTCAAGAGCACTACGTGGTATGATTTCCTTTACGAGAACTTTGCTCAGGGGGTAGAGGATCGTGTGGCCTTGAATGCAAGGGTGGCTGCGATTGACTACTCTGGAGAACAAGTGAAGTTGACCACAGACGAGGGAGTGGAATACTTCGCCGATAAGGTCATCTCAACGGTGTCTGTTGGGGTTCTTCGGTCCAACGGCATTGTGTTTGAACCGCCGATGCCTGAAGAAAAGTGGGGGGCCATCCAAGATGTGGAGTTCCTGCCCGGTTTCAAGCTGTTCTTGAAGTTCTCAGAGCAGTTTTATCCCGATGTAATTTCAGTAGAGACACCCAGTGGCGAAAAGACGTTTTATGACGTCGCATATGGCAAGGAGTCAGAGAACCACATTTTGGGTCTGTTGTCGACCGGGAGCTCTGCAGAAACCTATTATGCATTGGAGGGTACAGATGCGATTGTGGACGCAGCGCTGCAAGAGCTGGATGGGTTCTACAATGGCGCTGCATCCCAAGCTTATCTGGGGACTTACCTCTATCAGGATTGGGGGCAACACCATTGGACACAGGGTACCTGGACATCCGACCTCGATGCAGGGCCTGAGGTGCTGGGAGCCCCGCTGGATGACAAGGTGTTTTTTGCCGGTGAGACCTTAAACCCTGTGGACGAGATCGATGGCTTCTGGATCATCCGTGGCTCCGTGCAAAGCGCCATCCTCTCTGGCTACGCGGCTGTGGATCGAATGTTAGACTGAACAACGGATCGGGCCCGAGTGTCTTCATGTCCCATTCACTTGATCAAATCGGGTTTGAGGGTGTTCGGCTTCTGTCCAGCTGGGTCCACCAAGAGCCCCCGGCTCCTTTAGTGTTCGATCAATATGGAGGTTGAGAATGATGCTCCATTTCCATCGCTCGCCCTCATCAAATACAATCCCGGAGCAACGTCACGACATTCCAAAGTGATGGTCGACTGATTTGCTCTTTTTTGAAGGATGGCTTGTCCTTTGGCATTGAAAAGGGTGCAATGCCATGGACCGCGTGACGGAGCTGAAATGTTCAATTGATTGGACGTAGGATTGGGATAGGCGCTCCATTCCAATTGCGATGCGCCATCAGTGACTTCAATGGAATTGGTGGTGCAGTCCAAATGGCCTGTGAGTCCATAATCCTTGACGAAATCCCAAATCACTTCGTGGGCTACGATGTCCATATTGCCAAAAGTTCCAGGCCAGTCGTGCCCACCACCGTTGATTCGGTAATGCTCTAGCGCGATGCAATTGTCAGGACTGCCCCAAGAAATGAGGTCAGCAGTGCTTCCGTCATTCCCGCTAATGTCCGGGATATTTGTCTCAGAGGCAGTCGTTTCTAATCCATTGCCATCCATCCACAGCTGATGCGAATCTTCTGCTGAGACATAGTATTCAGTGCCTTCATAAATGATGCCGTTGTATTCTGAAATGTAATCGGCCGTACCGAGTATGGTCATGACCGCTGTAGGGTGCGTGACGTTGCAGGCTTCATACGATTCGATGTACATGGTCCTTGCGACGACACCGATGGCCGCAATTCGTTCATTCAATCGGCAGGCCAAATCAAATGTGAAGCCACCTCCATTTGAATAGCCCATGGCATAGACTCGATTGAGATCAATGCCGTGTGCTGCAACCATCTCGTCAATTAACGCATCCACAAATCCAATGTCATCATGAGCGGTTGGCACCGTAAAAGGCAAGTCCCCTGAGACCACTACCTGCCAGTTGGTTTCGCCTTCTACAGGCTCTGGATATGCATCGGGATAGAGGAGGATGAATTGGTCTTGGTCAGCGAGTGATCGCATGTCTGCAATTGCGAGTTGATCACTGGCATTTCCGGCTCCTCCATGAAAACTCATCACCAAGGGCAATGAGCTGTCCTCATCAAATCCATCTGGGATGTATTTCAGATAGGTTCTGGTCAGTCCGTCAAATTCAATCTGTTCGGTGGTCAAGCCTTGACTTTGCAAAGGATTCAAGGCGAAAAAGAAACCAATGGTTAGAATGAGATGTCGCATGACGATAAATGTATGGCTCTGAGTACCTATTCGATTTTTGACAAGGAAATGGCAGTGCTTCGAATGGGGGTCAGAGGGTGTGCTTACATTTCCCCCGTCTCCACCTTAGATTGGGGGGTTCTGTGCAATTTTTGAAGCGTTGAAACGTTGAGGGACCATGATTAGTTCACGAATGCTCACTTGGAATGTGGTGCTCGGGTTTTTGACGGTGTCAGCCTTGTGGAGCGCGTGCAACAAGGAGCCGCAGCCCGAAGGGCGCACTGCCCTTGAGCATGCCTATGAATGTGAAGCAGTGCTGGGTCCATTGCCCAGGTTTTCCTGCGCGGATGCGGTGCTGGTGCCCGTGACAAAGAATGGCATTCCCCTCACGGCGGAGGAAGCAGGGGATGGGGAAACCAATGATCCGAGCCTGTGCGATTGTCCTGCGGCATTTGGAAAGGCATGCGATCCAGGGTTCCGAGTGGGGAGATATACAGGGCTGAACCAGGACGGAAGCCCGAATGAGGATGTTGTGTTTTTGACCAATTGCCGGGATGGTGGCTTGGGTGTGATCGGGTACAAATTCTCGACCGGAGAGACCTGCTTCTTGCACATCAATAATGAGACGACGGATGCCTTTGATTTGGACATTCCGAGGCCCGGTGAGGACGACTACGACAACCGGTGGCAATGGCCCAATGTGGTGGCGCACGACAACTGTCAGAACTGCCACATGGCCAGTCCCTTCCTGCATTCACCCGCCGTCGATCAGTTGAAGAATCCCGAAGACACGACAGCGCTTCTTGTGCCCATCACCGGAGACGGTCCGTATTCCATTGTGGGCGCTGAGTTTGGGCCGCTGTTTGACTCTGACATCCAAAACAGTTGCACTTCATGCCACCGTCCGCAGTGCACTGAGGCATGGCAGAACTACCCTTTGGACGAGCTCCAAATGCCGGCACCGTTCACCAATGCGACACAATTCGACCACAGCTCAATCTCCAATACCGACCGCCAGGCTATCCGGGATTGGTGTGCCACGCTGGACTTCAACTGACCACTTCAGGGTTGAGGGGGGCAAGCACATGTTCAACCATTTCAGAAGACGGGAGCCATGGCGGGAGCCAAACCTAGATTCTCCCGAGAACAATACTCAATACTGGGGTAAGCAAGGTGGGCCCGTTGACCGCCGGCTCCACCTGAACGATGTGTAAAACGGCCCGTATCCCCATGGAGGGCGGGCTTTGTCGTGGTCTCAGGTTTAGTCAGTGAAGGCTGACCAGGCGGGGAGGGCCACGCCGTCAAAGTCCCACAAGGCGGCATTCTCCCATGGACTTCCATCGATGGATTCGGGGCCCATGGCCGAGACCCAGTCCGGTGCCCAGTAACACCAACCTAGGCATTGTGTGGGGCCAAGGGTGGTGAGAAGGGCATCGAGATCCGTCAGGTAATTCAGCTGTCCTTGGGGGGTAAAGGAATAACCGTCGCTTTCTGAGCCAGTCCACCACAGGTTCTGGGTCCAGTCGTTCCAGTCAGTGGTCCAGGCGTAGGCGGTCTCAGCGAGGAAGGTGGGGCGGCTAAAGGTGTTCGATAAGGAGGCCATGGCCGAGCTGAGGACATTGAGATCCGTTTCGTGCCAAAGGCTGTAGTTGCTGACAGCAAGCACATCCGGTGTATAGCCTTCCGCTTGGAGTTGGTCGAAATACCAGGGAGCGAGATGGATGTCGGAAACATGGACGGCTATGAGTGTGCCAGGACTGGCGAGGGTTACAGCCTCATGTCCTGCTTGGAGAAGGGAGGCCAGGTTGCCGAAGCCACCGTCCATTGCGCCATGTGGATGCATCATGCCGTTGTCGGTCTCGTTGCCCAGCTGGACCATGGCGACTTGCACTCCTTGTTGTGCGAAAGCCTTCATCACACAGTCGATCCAACAGGCCATCGCTTCCTTGGCCTCGTCAAAGGGCAAGTGTCGCCACATCTTCGGGGTGATCTGTTGCCCCGGGTCTGCCCACGAGTCGCTAAAATGAAAGTCGATGAGGATGTCCATCCCGGCCTCCTGCATCCGCTGTGCTTCTTGGACGACGCCAGGAAGGGCGTGATATAAGCGCTCCGGATCGTTCCAGAGTCGGTATCGGGCCAGATTCATACCCTGTTCAGACATCCATTGAGGAACATCTTCAATGGGGTTGCCCATGGCGTCCTTGTACAGGAAACCTGTGGTTTCTATGCTGGGCAGGAAGGAGAGGTCCCCGCCCCGCCACTGCGCGCTGACGAACAGTCCCGAGAGCAGGAAGAATGTAAGTAAGAGCGTTCGGATCATCATGGGAGGGTAAGTGCGATCAGGCTCATGGCTATTGCGCTCCTCGGGGCCAAACAAAGCCAGCACAGTTGAACGCTCGTGCTGACTAAAGATAAATGATGCAGCGCCTTGCGGAACGCATGACTTGCATCAATGACAATGGGTGTCCGATTGCTTTCCCATGAGCGGTGTATTTTCATCGGCTCCAATTCAGGCTCCATGATTCGACTTACCTGCACGCTCATTTTTGCCCTCATTTTGTCCTCGTGTGGGACAGAACAAGCCCCGGAGGCTCGTGAGATGTCTGCGCCTTTGGAGGGGGGAGGGTCAACGCCATTGAGTGCTGTGCGTGTTTTTTCCACGGCGGAAAACACGGACAAACGGTTGTCCGATGAGGGACAGCGTGCATTCGAAACGGCCAACCAGCCTCTGGAGACGGAGGTGGCCATTTTCGTCAATCCGGAGCAGAAGTTCCAGACCTACCTCGGGGTGGGCGGCGCGATCACCGATGCGGCTGCTGAGGTGTTCTCCAAGATGAGTCCCGCCAAGCAGGAAGCGCTGCTGGAGGCCTACTTCGGGGAGGAGGGCATCGGATACAACATCATCCGTACCAGCATCCATTCCTGTGACTTTGGGTTGGGGAGCCATACCTACATCGAAGAGGGGGATTCGGCTTTGGCGACCTTCTCCATAGCCCCGGACACCGTCAAGCGCATCCCCATGATCAAGCGGGCGGCGGAGATGGTCGGCGAGGACTTGGTGTTCTATGCCAGCCCTTGGAGTCCACCGGCTTTCATGAAGACGAACCAGAACATGCTGTACGGGGGTTCCCTGCTGCCGGAGTTTTACGGCGCGTGGGCGCAGTACTTCGTAAAGTTCATTGAGGCCTATGAAGCACAAGGACTGCCCGTTTGGGGGGTGACCATTCAGAACGAGCCCATGGCGGTTCAGCGCTGGGAGTCCTGCATCTACACGGCCGAGCAGGAGCGGGACTTCTTGAAGTTTCACCTCGGTCCCGCTATGGAGGCCGCCGGTTTCGGTGACAAAAACATCGTGGTGTGGGACCACAACCGGGACCTGATTACGCACCGGGCCAACACCATTTTCGAGGATTCCGTGACCGCTTCCTACGCGTGGGGAACCGGTTTCCATTGGTATGAAACCTGGACCGGTGGATTGCCGAAGTACGACAACCTCAAGCTGATCCAGGAGTCCTTTCCGGACAAGAAGCTGATGTTCACGGAAGGGTGCCAGGAGGGCTTTGACAGCGCCCATTACGAGCGCTGGTCCAATGCCGAGCGCTACGGCAACAGCATGATCAACGACTTCAACAGCGGCACCGTGGGCTGGACGGA
>CAJQJX010000051.1 GCA_905478795.1 uncultured Flavobacteriales bacterium | reverse complement strand
GCACTGCTGCTAAGTTAGGATGGCTGCGTGATGGTGCATCAAAAGAGGGCTTTTTGGCTTGAATTCACAGGCGTTGAAAACTCGTTTGAAGGGAGAAGGACGTGGGGATGTCAGGAGGTCGTCCGTTTGGGTTAATTTTGCGCCGAAATCAAGAGCCAAAAGGCTCACTGCATCAAGCGTTAATCCTCGCTCCAAATGAGCCAAAACGTCGGTTCCATCACCCAAGTCATCGGTCCGGTTGTGGACATTAGCTTCCCATCGGACGTGGCATTGCCCAAAATTCTCGAGGCCTTAGAGGTCGATCGTGAAGGCCAAGTCCCTCTTGTTCTCGAATGCCAAAAGCACATTGGAGAGGACACCATCCGCGCCATCGCTATGGATGGAACGGAAGGCCTCCGTCGCGGAATGTCAGCCCGTTTGATGGGCCGTGCCATGAGTATGCCTACTGGAGAAGCCATTAAAGGCCGCTTGTTCAATGTTACGGGTACAGCCATTGACGGCATCGACGGCGGCAAGGTGTCCAGCGATGGGCCAAGAGAGATTCACCAGACACCACCAAAGTTTGAGGATTTGAGCACCAGCACCGAGGTTTTGACCACGGGCATTAAGGTGGTCGACCTCATTGAGCCCTACTCAAAGGGAGGTAAAATTGGATTGTTCGGTGGTGCCGGTGTCGGTAAGACGGTGTTGATCATGGAGCTCATCAACAACATTGCAAAGGGCCACGACGGTCTTTCTGTGTTTGCTGGTGTCGGCGAGCGTACCCGTGAGGGGAACGACCTGCTTCGTGAGATGATTGAATCAGGCGTCATCAATTATGGTGAGGCTTTCGAGAAGAGCATGGAAGAAGGCGGTTGGGACTTGTCCAAAGTGGACATGGAGAAATTGGCCACCAGCCAGGCGACCTTGGTATTCGGTCAGATGAATGAGCCTCCAGGAGCCCGTGCCCGTGTGGCACTGAGCGGACTTTCTGTTGCGGAGTACTTCCGTGATGGTGGGGGTGAAGGCGCTGGTCGTGACATTCTCTTCTTTATTGACAACATTTTCCGCTTCACGCAGGCCGGTTCAGAGGTGTCCGCCCTGTTGGGTCGTATGCCTTCGGCTGTGGGATACCAGCCCACCTTGGCGACTGAGATGGGGGCGATGCAGGAGCGGATTACTTCTACCAAGAAGGGTTCTATTACGTCTGTGCAGGCCGTCTACGTTCCTGCGGACGACTTGACCGACCCCGCTCCCGCCACAACGTTTGCGCACCTCGACGCCACGACGGTTTTGTCCCGGAAGATTGCTTCCTTGGGCATCTACCCCGCTGTGGATCCGCTCGACTCTACTTCACGTATCCTCACCCCAGATATTGTGGGTGAAGAGCACTACCGCACTGCAGAGCGGGTAAAGGAGACCCTCCAGCGTTACGTTGAATTGCAAGACATTATTGCGATCCTCGGAATGGACGAATTGAGCGAAGAAGACAAGCAAGTGGTGCACCGTGCACGTCGTGTCCAGCGCTTCCTCTCTCAGCCTTTCCACGTTGCTGAGCAGTTCACGGGAATTCCCGGCGTACTTGTATCGATCGAAGACACCATCAAGGGCTTCAATATGATTCTGGATGGAGAGCTTGACCAGTACCCTGAGGCCGCATTTAACTTGAAGGGCAACATCGACGAAGTGATTGAGGCCGGAGAGAAGATGCTCGCTGAAAGCGCCGCCTGATGAAGGTCGAAATCCTTACTCCCGACGCGAAGCTGTTTGAAGGGGATGCACGTCATGTGCACCTCCCTGGTTCAGACGGTGCTATGGGGGTGCTTGACCGCCACGCTGCCATGATCACGACCCTCACAAAGGGCACAGTGAAAGTGGACACCGCGGAGGGGGAGCAGTCTTTCGATTTGAATGGTGGGACGGTAGAGGTCTTGGACAACAAGGTCCTCATCCTCGCAAGCTGACCTTTATTTATTCGTGGTGATAGGGCTCTCCTTTTAGGATGGTCTGTGCCCGATATAGCTGCTCTACGGCGAGTAGCCTGATCATTTGGTGACTAAAAGTCAGTGCGCTGAGTGCCAGTTTTTCGGCGGCCTTTGCTTTGACTTCGGGGGCAAAACCGTAAGCGCCTCCAATCACAAGGGCCAGGTGTCGGATGCCGCGGTGGTGTCGGACCTCGATCCATTGTGCCAATTCAATGCTGCGGGGTTGTTTGCCGTGTTCGTCGAGCAGAACAACGTGGTCTACATCTTCAAGGGCCTTTAACAATATGGGCGCCTCTGCTTGCTTCAATTGATCTGGTGTGGGCTTAGAAGTCTTGAGCTTGGCGTCCGGAAGCTCCACGTATTGGAAGGGGGCGTAGCGCGCAAGGCGTTTGATGTACTCATCGATGCCCTGTCGCAGCCATGGAGCAGAAGTCTTGCCAATCACGATCAGGGAAATGCGCATGCCCGAAGGTCTGTCGAATTAACTTGCCGTCCATGTCAGAAGGTCACGTGTTGAACGAAAATATTCCCACGCCATTGGAACAGATGGATACAGCCATTGCCTTGGCTTGGCGCGAAGACATTGGTTCGGGTGACGTGACTTCGGCCGCGTGCATTCCCGAGGATGCCCGGGAGACGGCCGGATTCATGGTCAAAGGAACAGGGGTGATCGCTGGACTTGAAGCAGCGAATAGGGTCTTTGCATACGGTGCGCCGGATGTAGAATTCAAGGCAGTGGCGTCAGATGGAGACGAGGTGAAGCCTGGTGATGTGGTCGCTTGGGCATCGGGTTCTGCCCGCCAAATCCTGACTGCTGAGCGGTTGGCATTGAATTTCATGCAGCGCATGAGTGGCATTGCTACAGGGACTCGACGGGTTGTCGCATTGTTGGAAGGCACTGGAACACGCGTGTTGGATACGCGAAAGACCACGCCAGGTATCCGGGCCTTTGAGAAGGCTGCGGTTCAGATTGGCGGAGGGGTGAACCACAGAATGGGCCTCTACGATCAGATTTTGATCAAGGACAATCATGTGGACTATGCGGGCAGCATGGCGGCTGCCGTTCAGGGCGCTTTGGATTTTTTGGAAGCTGCCGGCCGCAAGGTGCCTGTTGTGGTGGAGGTGCGCAATGCGCAAGAATTGCAGGACGCACTTGCTGCGGGAGGTGTAGACCGGTTGCTGTTGGACAACTTTACGCCGGCCCAAGCCCGGGCTGCAGTAGACCTTGTGGGAGGTCGGGTTCACACCGAGGCCAGTGGTGGACTCAACCCGGATAACGTGCGTTCCTATGGTGAAGCGGGGGTTGATTTTGTATCGTTGGGCTGGTTGACGCACAGTCCCATTCCGTTGGACATCAGTCTTAAAAGTGCGTCTTCTTTGAAGGGCATAAAACCGCCATCAAATGGGTGAACAGCGATGGGAACAGTGGATGCGCCGCACGCCGTTGAGTAGATTGCTCATTGCGCCTTTGGAACGGTTTCACCCATGGGGCTTCCAGGGCATGAGCGCTTGGGACGTCTTTCGGTTTTTCGTGGTGGGTGTGGCCGAAGGTGCATTGGGCATTCGTGCCGCCGCCATCGCTTTTCAGGTGTTCTTGTCGATTTTTCCTGTTATCCTGGTATTGCTGAGTTTATTGCCGCTCGTACCGGTGGCGGATTTTCAAAACAGCCTCTTCGAGGCACTGCGTCATTATTTTCCGGGAGACACTTTTTTGCTGGTAGAAAGTACAGTGGCTGATTTGCTGGAGACGGGGGTCCACCCAGAAATCGCCAGTCTAGGTTTTGTGCTGATGCTCTTTTACGCTTCAAGTGCGATCAATGGAATTCTATTGGGCTTGAACGAGGCCCACCACCTGGAGCGCAAAGGGAACTGGCTCTTGTTGAGGGCAATGTCTTTGCTGTTGATGGTGGTGTTTTCCATCTTCCTGATTGTGGCAGTCCTGCTCATTGTGTTCTCTGGAACAGTCTTGGATTGGCTTACAGGACATGGCATTCTTGCCCTCGAGGACTTGCCATTGATTCAGGCAGTCCGCTGGCTGGTCACCCTTGCGCTGCTGTTCACGACCATTACCGCTTTGTACAATGCGGCAGACTTTTCCAAAGATCGGTGGCGGTTCATCACGCCTGGTGCGGTCGCCACAACCGCCCTCATTGTGTTAACGTCGATTGCCTTTGCTTGGTTTGCCACCTCACTGTCGAGCTACAACCGGCTCTATGGGTCTTTAGGAACCTTACTTCTGTTGCTCGTTTGGCTCAATGTCAACTGTTTTCTGCTCATCATCGGATTCGACCTAAATACGGCTTTGAACAAGGCCCGAAGGGGAATTCGTCAGCCAGATGGGCTGAGCAATGAACCACCTTTGTCTACCACCGATTAACTTGGATCCATGCAACGATTTGCCCTCTCCCTCGCCCTGCTCTGTGCCGCCTCCTGTCTGTCGGCCCAATCCTTAACTGGAAACTGGAAAACCATTGATGATGAGAATGCGGGCAGGGTCAAAAGCATCGTAGAAATCACCGAGCAAAACGGCCAGTACTACGGCACCGTTGTGGAGTTGTTTCGCTTGCCAGACGAGGACCAAGACCCCCATTGTGATCAATGCGGCGATGACCGAAAAGACCAGCGCGTCTTGGGCATGCAAATCGTGCGTGGCATGGAGGCAGAGGATGGCGAATGGAGCGAAGGCACCATTTGCGATCCCAAAAATGGCCGGATCTACGATTGCAAAATGTGGTTTGAAGAAGGCCAGCCCGACGTCCTCAAAGTGCGCGGATACTGGGGGTTCTTATACCGTACTCAAGAGTGGATTCGCCAGTGATCGAAGCTCAGAGCCACCGAGACAACCAAGGCGCTTTCTGAACAGCGAATTGAACCCCTTCAGGTGCGAGGTTGAGCTTGATTGTGGCAAAAGCGATCCATGCAGTAGCGATGGCGCTTTTTGTGAAGAGGAGAACGATGTGGGGCCATCCCGGATTCCACTGAACCAAAATCAAGGAAGGCAGCAGAAGAACCACACAGATCAGAACGGTCTGTTTGCTGAGGATGAGCCGCTTCCAAATGCGCCAGAGCAAGACTTGTCGGCCCAAAGTGGATATGCCGATTGAAAGGAATGTTGCCATTGCCGCCCCGACGAGGCCCATTCCCAGCCCTGACTCAGGGATGAAGAGCAAGTTTAAGGGCACCGCCAAAGCCACCATTGCCCAATTGATGGCGACCATCTTTTTGAAGTGGTTGGACTGAGAGAGCAGAATGGCCGAACCTGAGGCAGACGTTTGAATCAGCTTGGCGAGACCCAAGGCTAAAATGACGAACGAAAGGCCTTTGAATTCGGGTTGTAGGAGATGGTCAATCTGAGGTGTAGTGACCCATATGCAGGTGAGGATCCAGCCGCTTCCCAGCAGCAAAAGGCGGTGACTCAATTGGGTGAGCCTGTCTATCTCCACCGAATCAGCGGCGTCCAAGGCACGGGATATGAGCGGCCGGAATAAACGCTGTGATGCGCGATGTGGAAGGGTGGTTACTGTGGCAACAAATGCAGCGACAGTGAATGCCGGAACCAGGTCGAGGCCCAATAGGCTTCCCACCATGATGATGTCGAGTTGATTGAGGATCACCCAAGCTCCGCTCCCTATGACCAAATTGCCACCATATTGACGAATTTCCTTGCGCATTGCGGATTTTCCGATACCGCGCAAATCGATTTTGAATTGGTTGGCCAGAGACTGCGCCAAGAGCACCAACAACACCAGTAGGTTCAGGATGAGGTAGGCGGGCAAAAAAGCAGATTTCCCCAACCAGCCGAGGCCCAAACACAAGGCTAAACTGGCGTATCCGAGTTTAAAAACCGTTTCCTGAGTGAACGTGGCCAGGGTGGTTTTCAATTTGGTTGACAGATAACTGGCGAGAAAAAGTTGGGCTGTAATGATGGCTGAGAGCAGGGCAATGGGCTGCACTGCTTGGCGGTAGGCGGCGTCTAAACCGAGCATGCTGCTGACGCCATCCGGGAAGATGAGGGCAGGCAAGGCCACAAATCCGCTAAATAGAAGGAGGGGAGGCCAAAGCAGAGTGCCCAGAAGCTTGGGGATTTTGTTGGCACGCCCCATCACACCCGTATATCGGTTCATGGCTGCGGGGGCGCCATAGAGGATGATGGGCGCAATTAATGAAGCCCATGCCATCACGATGCGCACCAATCCCCACTCTCCCAGATCATCAGCGAAAGCCCATGGCAGAATGATGAGGTTGTTGACCGCACCTAGTACAAACCCCAGCAGAATGCTCAAGAAGTTGCGGAACGCTTGCGTTGGAACTCTGAAACGGGCCATCAATCCAGTTTGTCAGAGATTTCATTCAGGCAACCTGCCATCTTGGTGGTCAAGGTCCTCCTCGAAAAGGTCATCGCGACCTCAGGTTTTGATTCGTAGGGCTCGAACAGGTTATTCAACATGTTGGAGCACCCCTCTACATCTTCGTGATGCGTGGGCGAAAAGCCCCATTCTTTGCTGAGGTCACCGAGGTCGCTTGGCATCGGACTGACCACTCCAATAGGAATTCCAGTGGCGAGGTATTCAAAGGCTTTGCCTGGGATGGCCCATTGTCCGGTTTGATTGTTGTTCTGGACGAGCAACAAAGCGTCCATTTCCATCATTTTTTCGATGGCATCTCCATGGGGCATGTACCCGTGATCGGTCCAGTCAGAATCGATCAATGAGGAGGTGAGAGAGGCGCGAACGCTGGGGTTGATGTTGCCCACTAGATCAAGATGAATGGGCATTCTGTCTGCTGGGACTTGCGCGTTCCACCGCCGAATTGCTGTCCAAAGTCCAGGGATGTCGCGTGTAGGGAACAGCGATCCAAAGTGCCCCAAATGAAAAGCGGTGCCGGTTTTTTTGGCTTCGTCCTCTCGACTGGGGGCGTCGTTTGTTTGGATGTCGCCGGGATCCCAACCATTGTGGATGAGAGCGAATTTGTGCCTGACCGCATCATTTTGGTTCCGCAACGAGTGGCCAACTCCGGGTGTGGGAACGGTGATTTTGTCGGCATGTTGGACCACGGTCTGTTCCATGGTGGCATGTCTCCGTTTCGTTCTTTTGGTGGGAAGAAAATCTTCCAAATAGTCCATTTCCCTCCAGAGGTCCCTGAAGTCAGCCAGCCAAGGCATTCCGAACTTCTGTTTCAAGTCCAGTCCTATGAGGTGGACGCTGTGGGGTGGGCCTGTGGTGACCAGAGCTTGGAATGGACGCCCTTCTTCTTGGGCTTGTTTCCACACCTTTTGCCCTGCCTTTCTCGCGCGCCGCCGCCATAAAATTCTCGGGTCAGGAATCAGCAAATTCCCCCTTGCCCACAGCATGATGGTTTGGCTGAGCGATCTTCTTGTTGTGGAGGATAAGGAGCCCAGACGCTCGGGTTTTTTCTTTCCTTGAAACAGCCGAATGGCCAGGTCGTAAGGCTCGAAAATCGGGACCTTGATCACCTCAATGCCTTCGGGGATATCGTCCGCCAATGTTGCGTCCAATACAGGATAGGCGGCTCCGTCAGGGACCAATAAGGTCGGTTGCCATCCGTTCTCTGGGAGGTACTTCGAGAATTTGAGCCAACGCTGGACACCGGGGCCTCCCGCTGGAGGCCAGTAATAGGCGATGATGAATACCCTTTTTAAGGCATTGCCATCGTTGGATTTTGGGCCGGCCTCCATATTGTGAATCTACTCCAGCGTGAGGCAATCGGCGCACCATTTGCTGTCCTCGTTGTGCGCAACGGTGTCTTCATCGTTGTTCGGCAACAGTGTAGAAACCACTTCTCCGAGCCAGGTCTTGAGGGCGTCATCATGCTCGTGATTCAGCAGGGTTGCTCCGTCCCAATGGAGGGTGAGCAAACTGGTGGCATCGCCGAGACCTTTGCGCCCGGCGCGAATGGCAGAGCGAATGGCATGGGCCTCGGGGTGTTTGTCGCGCAGCATAGCGGCATAGAGCAGCAACTGTAGCGCCTTTCCATGCTTGCCCTTGCGCAGGGTCTCTTCCCATTGGCCTTTGAGCCTCAATTCTCTGCCTTCGACGGCGCCGGTTTTGTAATCGACGACTTGCCACACCTCGCCCCTTGGGTTTCGGTGTACTTCAACACGATCGGCCACGCCTTTAAAGGCGATGTGGCGTCCATCATCGAGGATGAAGGTTCGGTGAAGTTTTTCTTCTAATCCCACAATGGTCACTTCGGTGCCCTCGGTCCATTCACGCAATTCGTCGCGCACCCATCTGCCGATCATGGCCGCGGCCATGCGCAAAACCAAGACGTTCTCGCCGGTATCGGCTTGTGCTCCTTTCTTAATGGCAGACAGGGCGTCGACCAGCTTGGGCTTGACTTCGCGCGCCAAGGCCTTGAGGTCTTCTTTTTGCAGCACCCGTCCTACAGTCGCTTGAAGGCCTTCTTCTACAGCTTTGTGGATGACGGTGCCAATGGTGCTGGCCTCGAGGTGTTCCTCCACGGTGTCGGTTTCGCCCAAACCCAAGACATATCGGTAGTGGAACTGGCGTTCACATGTTAGGGCTTGGTTCAATGCCGATGGGCTGATGCCGTTGGTGAGCATGGCGTCGACGGATTCGCGGGCCGAGGCACTCCAACCCAAAGCAGGTACGGGTGGTGCGGGGTCAGGCAGCGGTGTAGACCAGAGCGACTTGTTGACCGCCACGCCCGAAAGCGAAGATTTGGCCCAGGCTTCGAGTTGACCCAAGAACCGACTGGGCTCCGTCCCACTGTCTCCCAAGTCGGCACCAACACATAGCAGGTGAATCTTGCGGGATCGGTGCAGCAAGCGGTGCAGGTATGCGGAGAAGATTCCGTCGCGCTCGGGCCGGCCGGGAAGGCCAATGGAGCGTTGGAGATCCAAGGGCATAAAAGATGGTGGAGGCGCTCCATCTGGGAGTGTGCCTTCGTTGACATCGAGCACAAAGACTTCGTCGAAGTCGAGCCCTCTGCTTTCGAGCAATCCCATGACCTGCAGGCCTTCTAACGGCTCACCTGCCAAGTCTACAGCATGCTGTGCCATCCACCTTTGGACGCGGTTGCGTGTTTCGGCGAGGTTCGGGGGTGTACCGGTTTTTTCTATGCTGCGCTCGTGCAGGGCGACCACGTCGCGGAACCCCATCCACGTGGCGCTGAGCCACGGGTCTTTGGGAAGGGATTTGGGGTTGTCGCCTGTCCAACGTGCGGCCCGTGAGAGCACGGCGGTGGTCCCATCATCCCGGTCCTCCGCGGCGGCTTGCTGGCCGGCCCACCATGGTTCCAGGACCGCCTCGACCTTGGGAAAGTCCTTGAGGTCCTGGCGGGTTAACCGAATGAGGGTTTGCTGGGTGCATCGCCGTGTGAGTGGCCCCAATTGTTCAGCAGCTTCTGGGTGAAGCGCTCGGGTGAGCGGATGTGCCAAGAGACCGCGCACCCTGCTGTGGTGAAGGCGTCCGTTGTCTCCGTGAAGTCCGAATAGCAGGTGGAGGAAGCTGCGCAACGGTGTCCGGTCCAGGGGAACACCCATGGTGAGGTTGACCTTCTCAACGGAGCTTGGAATCGAGGCGAGCACCAAGGGCGCCAGATCGGCAGAAGGCAATATGACGGCCACGCGATCGAGGTCTTTCTTTCCAATGGACTCGAGGTGTTGTCGCACATACTGTGTCTGCATGGTCCGCGAGCTACACGTTACCAAGTTCCAATCGCGGACCTTGTCGTTGGCTGAACCGGTGATGTCAGCCATCGGGTGGGGCAATTCCGATTGCCGCTGTTTGCTGACGATTTCCCGCACAAACCGTCCGGCTTCGAGTCCCTCTTGGACGTAGCTGCGGTCCGTATCCCAAATCCATTCCCCCCAGCCCGATTGGACCAGACGGTCGACTGTTTTATGCTCAGCAGGGGTGAGTGCATTGGCACCGGCCATCCAAACCGGTCCAGAAACTTGGCGCAAAGCCCCTTCTTCGGTGGCCATTTTTCGGGCGAGCATGCCCGACGTGCAGGAACCATGGTCTTCAAGGTGGGCATGGAAGGCGGTGTGCAACGGGTGCAACGTGTTCCATTGGGCTAAAAACGCCTGTTGTCCAGCGGTTAGATCAGGACGACCAAAACTCCAGGCTTCGATGTCTTTGATGTTGCGGAGGTCGCGAAAAACCTGTCTGGCCTCGAGCAGGTGATGGTCTACGGCGTTGAAGTCAGCCAAAGCGGCCATCCCCCAGGGTTGGAACCGGTCAAAAGACCCCCACTCGGGTAGTGTGTGGTGCAGCCGCATGCCTTCGGCGACGTGCTGGAGCTCCACGAGCAGTTCCATCTTATTGGGAACGGTCAGCCCAAGCTGTTCTGCACTCCATTCTCCCAGGGTGGAGATGTGGGGCAGCCACTTTCCGGGTCCAGCTTCTTGGATGAGTGCTTCTTGGAGTTTGCGGCCTGCGCGGCGGCCGGGAAGCAGAATGGTGATCTCGCCCCAAGTGTCCTTGTCAAGCCCGCTGAGCTTGGTCACGATGCGGTCAAGAAAATCTCCTGACCGGATCATGATCGGAATCCTCTTTTGACAAAGGTCCAGAACGCTTTGCGTTGACGTGCATCGGTCAAGACGGTGGTCATTTCCCGCCACAATGTGGAAGGTGCTTCTGTTTCTTGGGTGACTTCGGGCACTGTTTCAGGTTCGGATGCCTGCGGAGGATCCACGCCAGCGTCCTTCAATATGCCCATGAGGGTGTCTGCGCGTCTGAACTTTTCTTGGGCAGATTTGCGCATGCCATACTGCTCTTCTAGGAGTCCGAGATTGTTCAAGGTGATGGCGTCTTCGGGATCGAGTTCCAAGGCTTTTTTGTAGTCGGCAATGGCGCCATCCACATCTTTCATGGCGGCCCGAATCCATGCCCGCGAAGCATAGCGGTAGGCGTGGTCCGGCTCCAATGCTACGGCGCGATCAAAAGCCTGTAGCGCTTCTTTTGTTCGGCCTTGTTGGAAAACGCAGACGGCGTGATCGTGTATGATGTCCCCATCTGCAGGCAATCCTGCGCTTTCATTTTGAGCCATGACCTCGGCAAACAACTGTTCCGCTTGGCCCCACTTTTTCTGGGCATACAGCGCTTCTGCCTCCTTTCTTTTCTGGGTGAAATCCTTGCTCATTTTGAGGAAGTGTTCAGGGTTTCGATGGCGGCGATCATGGACTCAAACTCCTCCTCATTGAAGAGACGTGTCAGAAAAGCAATGCGGCCTTCTTGGTCTACCACCACATTGCGCGTCACACCGGCTTTAGGAAGGGTGACGGCTGAGAAGAGCGCGCCTCCCGGGTCCAAGCAAACTGGGTAGGTGACCCCGGTGGCTTCCACGAGGCCTTGAACTTTTTCGGCCGGTTCATCCAAGTCGACCCCCAGCAGCATCACTCCCTCGTCTTGAAAGACTTGCCATACCCTTTTCTCTAAATGGGGCATCTCTTTGCGGCACACACTGCACCAAGAAGCGGTGAATTGGAGGACATAGACCGAGCCCATCAGGGACTCCTTGGACCAGGTCTTTCCGTCGAGGTCTGTGAGCGAGAAGTCGGGTACGGCATCGCCCACTTGCACCTTGTAGCCGCGGTTGTCGTCTTGGGCGAAGATTTCACCCTGTCCACCGCCTCCCAACAGAGCGCCCAGAAACAGCATAATGGCTGGCCGAAAGGCCATGTTGCGAGTGGATGTGGTCATGGATGGAAGTTCCGAAAATCAACGGTGTCCGAAGCGCTAATTTTCGCGAATGCCATCCGAATTATTTCCGCAGTGGTTCACGACGCCCGATGGGAGGTCCTTATATGCCCTGGAATCGCCAGAAAGGTTGGTTGAACACCAGCAAATGGGCACGCGTTACATGGTGCACGTGTTGGTGGTCAAGACCTATCCGGATAGGCTACATATCGCGGGTTTGTTGCAAGGAATGGAGGCGGGAACCCTTTTGTCTTTGACGGAAGAAGCTTACCGGATGCGCTTAAGGAACATGCTGCGGTTGGAACGCTTGGGTCCGGCAGCTGAATAAGCCATCCTGAGCGCCGTTTCTTCGTTGGGTGCGTATTCTAACTCAAGCGTCCCTTCAGAAGTGGACCACTTTTGGATTGCCGGCGCAGGCCGAGCATTTCGCGTCTTGTACCTCAGAAGATGAGGTCAAGGAGGCCTTGGCATGGCACCGGGAACACGATTGTGCGCTCCATGTGCTGGGTGGGGGCAGCAATGTTCTGCTCGCTGGTGATTTGCCGGGCTTGGTGCTGCAGATGGGCATTGACGGGGTGACCGAAGTTGGACAAACGGACCAAGGCGTCTTGGTGCGGGTGGGTGCGGGCGTCTCTTGGCACGAATTTGTGATGACGGCGTTGGACAGAGGTTGGTATGGTTTGGAAAACCTGTCGCTCATCCCAGGAAGTACGGGCGCGGGCCCCATGCAGAACATTGGTGCTTATGGTGTGGAGTTGGAGGAGCGTTTTCATTCTTTGGAAGCGGTCGAAGTGGCCACCGGAGAAACGCATCAGTTTGCCCATTCTGATTGTGCTTTTGGCTATCGAGAAAGTGTCTTTAAGCGGGCCCTGAAGGGGCGGTACGTGATCACTTCGGTGACGTTTCATCTGCTCAAAACCCCGGAATTGCGCATGGAGTATGGCGCAATCAAGGCGGCATTGAAGGCTGCGGGCGTTACCGAACCTACCCCCAAAGCGGTGTCAGACGCCGTGATTGGAATCCGGCAAAGCAAATTGCCTGACCCGGCAGTGCTCGGCAATGCGGGCAGCTTTTTTAAGAACCCTATCGTGGATCAAGAACGCCACCTCGCCCTGGCCAAGCAGTTTCCAGATATGCCACAATACCCCACTCCAGGAGGTATGAAGCTGGCGGCAGGCTGGTTGATTGATCAAGCGGGTTGGAAGGGCCATGACCGCGGCACCCATGGCGTCCATGATCGGCAGGCATTGGTGCTTGTCAATAAAGGCGGTGCGACGGGTGCTGAATTGCTGCAACTGGCCGAGGATGTGCAGCAGGATGTCTTGAAACGCTTTGGTGTAGAGCTTGAGCGCGAGGTCAACGTGTTGCCCGGCTGATCCTTCTGGCCCTGCCTTTCTAGAATTCTGCGCAAGGCAGAATGCGGTGCGGGCGTGTGCGCAAATGACTGGGCGTTCTCCACACGTAGCTCAACGTGATTTCGTGGGCGCCGTCTGAAATGCCCCACCCAAGGGTTGACACCGTGATGTCATAGCTGTAACCTACTCGGAAATTGTCTTCAGTGAGCCCGAGCAGCAATGAAATGGCATCGTGGTTCGGTGCACCGTCGGGCGCTGCCTTCATCAAGATCTGTCGGTATGAAATGCCATAAGTGAGGAAGGGGCTGTCGATGCTAAACCCAAAATCCATTTGGTCGAAGGCGCCTTGGGAGCGGTACGAAGCCACGAGCAAAAAGTCCTGTTCAGCTCCGGTGGGGCCGCTCACATAGGGAATGCGGACACCGGTGTGCGCGCTGAACCAAATGGGAACAGGTGCAGTGGTGGCGTCGGTCAGGCTTTCCGATGGGCTGTTCAAGTGGCGGCTGCTCATCCCCAGCCAAAAACGCTTGCTGTAGACAACGCCGCCAGCAGCGACGTCGAAGTAGTTCCGAACCAACTGGAAATTCGACAAGCCCTCCAAGGATGCTGTGGCTCCTGAACCCGCAGTGCCTCTGTTCAACTGGTCGCCAAACACCAAGTCGTTCCAATTGAGCAACCCGCGGCTGCTCCAACCCAGTTGAAGTCCTGGTCTAAAGGACAGCTTTTCGCCCAAGGGCACTTCATAGCTGTACTGGAAACCAAAGGAGCTGGTGCCCAGTCCGCCCGTTCCGGCTTCATCAGAGGAGAAGACCACCCCGATTCCACTGTTGATCTTGGGAATGAACACGTCGTACGAGGCCCCGTAGGAGACGAAACGGCCGGGAATACCAGGCCACTGGTTCCGGTAATGGAAGCTGAACCTGTTCTCGAGGGTTCCTCCAGCAAATGCAGGATTCAGGTGCGTGGCAGCGGCGTAGAATTGCGTGAGCTGGGCATCTTGCGCACGCGCTTCCTGACCACTTGTGGCGACCAAGACCATGCCGAGTACGACAGTGGTCAACGTTGTATTTCGAAATCCAGTCATCGTCTGATCAGGGTCACATCGCCAGCTTGCTCCGCTGTGGTACCGTCTAAGAAGACAGCGGCCACCCGCCACACGTAAACGTCTTGTTTGCAGAGCTTCCCTTGGAAGTATCCATTCCAGCCGACATTGGGCTGGGTGGTGCTAAAGATTTGCTCTCCCCAACGGTTGTATACCGTAAAGCTGTATGAAATGGGGTTGCCGCGCAGTTGGGGGAAGAACACGTCATTGTTCCGCAGGTCGTCGTCGCCATAGGCTTGAGAACCGCTTCCATCGCCGCCGAACGTGGGTGTAAAGGCAGAGGGTACGCCCACGGTTCCGCCTTGAAATTCAATGACGCAGGTGGTGCGGTCCGTGCTGTCGGTACACAGCGCATTTTCGATGGCCAATGTGATGTTTGGGTCTCCCGCGGCGCTGTAAGTGTGGGTGACAATGCTGCCATCTGGGGACTCGAATTCAGAGCCGTCTCCAAAGTTCCAAGTGTAAATGGCATCGCCGTAGTCGAAGTTGGGGGTCAATTCGATCACGTCGCCTACTTCCACGCACTCATTGGGGAAGACCGTGAAGCCTGCATTGACCTGCTCGAGTACCGTGACGGTTTGCGATTCTGAGACTGTGTTTCCTCCTGGGCCGTATGCCGTGACCCAGACGGTGTAGATGCCGGGTTCGAAGTAGCTGTATCCTACAGGGTCGGTCAACAGGTCGGTGACGACCCTTGTGGCCCCTTGTCCAAAGGACCAAACGAGGCTGTCGATGGCACTCTCCATGGAAGGAATAAATACGGCCTGCAGTGGCGCACAGCTGACGGTGTCTCCCACAAAGCTGATGGAGGGTACAGGAGGGACCAAGGTGATCGCTGCAGACAGAGAATCGGAGCAACCGAAGTTGTCCAAGGTGACTTGAACCAATTGGGTGCCGTAGGCGTCATCTGCCCATGTTATGCTGCCGTCGTTGGTGTCATAGATGCCACCGGACTCGATGTCCCAAACCGCTGTTGTCCCAGCAGGCCCTTGGTTCATATTGATGACGTTGGTGACATACGGGGCGTCGAACACAACGTCTGGCGTCAGGATGAAGCTGGCTTGTGGTTGTCCGAGCACCACAACCTGTGTCGCAATCAGATCACTGCAGCCATTTTCTGGATGGACCACATTCAAGCTCACTGGCAGTATGGCATTGCTCAACGGCCCGGAATTGAGGAGGTTGGTGTCGGCGATGGGGCCTGTTGGCTCAAACCCGACCAGGGTATCACCTCCAATGATCCAAGTCCACGCGCCCCCTGCCGTTCCAAGGTCCAAGGGAACGCCTGAGGATAGGTTTTCAAGGGTTACTGCCTCACCCAAGCAGAGGGTGTCGGGGATGGAAAAGTCAGCCACAGGCAAAGCGGGCACTTCCAAGTCCAAAGCATCGTAATCGCTGCAGCCTTCTGAAATGGCCGTAACGGATGCCACCGTAATGTATCCAGTGCCGAGCGGATTTGGATAGGCGTGGGAGACCACATTCACGGTGGTGATTTCCACATCTGGAGAGAATGGATCTCCAAAATCCCAAATCAAGGAGTCTGCTGTTCCCGTGTAGCTAAAGGTGGCTTGAACGTCGCATCCGCTCAGCCCTTCAATCACAAGTTGACCAAAAGGTTGGGGCTCCACCGTGATGGAATCTGACGCTGTGGCGCTGCACCCTGTGAGCGGGTCGATCACCTGAAGTTCGACGTTGTATGTCGCCGATATTCCGCCCGATCCGGGGTCGCCTGGGGTCGCGGTCCACTGAGGGGCTGAAGGCGAGTTTCCGGTCAAGGTCTCGGTTCCAAAAGGCGTATCAATGGTCCATGTTGCGATGGCTCCGCTGGATATGGAGAGGTCATTGATGGCAAAGGGAATGGGTTCACAGCCTGCCTCGGGAAGGGAAAAGTCGGCGCTGACTTCTTCTTGGACGAGGACGGTCGTGGATGCTTGTGCCAAGCAGCCTTGGTCGTTGGAGGCCAAGACGGTCAACAGGTGGGTTCCCGGCGACAAGGAAAGCAGGGTGTCCGTGCTTCCGTTCCATGGGTAGGTGTTGCCCAAATCAACTTGAAGCGTCCAAGAGGTCGCACCGTCTGCTGGAGTGTCAGAACGTTGCGGATTTACCGGCTCTGGCGCGCAGAGCGCATTTTCTGCCGTGATGGCCGGTGTGGGGGTGTCAAAGACTTCCACCGCAGCAGAGGCGCTGCCGGAGCAACCAAAGACACTGGTGCCTTGCCCCACCACGAGGTAGTTGCCAGCGGCGGTATACAGGTGGCCGGTGGCTCCTTCCGCTCCAGGATTTGCGGCATCACCAAAATCCCAATCGATGGAAAGGGCCTGTTGATTGGGGACAGTGAAGGCGAAGGGGGCGCATCCTTCTGCGTCGCTGATGGTCGGTGCGAAGGCAGGCCTAACGAGCAACGTGGCGGCAGTGGCGGCAGCGCAGCCATTGGAACGGCTGACGGCCAAGTCAATGGTCACGGTGTCGGTCAGCTGGTCGGGGTTTTCGAAAGTGTAGGAGAACCCTTGAAAATCACTGGTGATGGTGCCGTAGTCCTGCGCTGCGCCGGACCACACATTGTCCACTTCCCAAAACCACTCTCCGCCACTGCCAAGGTTGAAGGCATTTCCTTGGAAATTGAACGATGTGCCGCTACAGACTTCTCCGCCTGAAGTTTGCACAAAGGGTGCAGGAGCCACCGATACGCTGACCGTTTTTGAATCGGTACACGTGCCGATGCCTGCCTCTACGATGACCGTGTACTGCACGGTGTCCTCGCCATTGTTGGGGGGCCATGTGTGTGTGCCGTCGGCATCCAGTTGGCTGGCTGATCCGTGACCGAAATTCCAATTGAGCGTGCTGTTAGAAACACTGCCTGTAGTGTCCGTGGCGAACAGGGGAATGCTCAAGGGGCTGCACCCAACGGTGTCCGAAGTGGCCAATGAGATGCCGGGACGGGGCAGGACTGTGGCCGAAGACACCACGGTGTCTTGGCAGCCAGTAGCGGTGGTCACCACCAACGTTACCGGGTAGGTGGCTGCTGAATCGATCGCAAAGGAAGTGGTCTCCCCATTGAGTTCCTCGCCATTGACGGTCCAAGCGAAGTCGGTAATCGCCCCTCCTTGTGCAGCGTCTGTAGTGGAAGAACTGCCATCTAAGATGACGGGATTGCCCATACACGCGCTCTCCGCCGCGAATGCAGCTTGTGGCAATGATGCCAAAACGAGGGTGCGGCTTTGGTCGTCGGTGCACCCATTGGACGAAGTGACTTCGAGTTCAAAGGTGAAACTTCCAGGGCCGTTCACTGCAATACTGGGCGGTGCGGGACCTGTGCCGATGACGCCCACACCGTCTAAGCTCCAAGTGTAGTTGACGGCGTCTTGTGAAGCATCGATTGGTTGCACATCCAAGGCATCGGCACAGGTATCACCGGGCAGCACAAAGTCGGCTTGGGGCGGCGACAATACGGTCACGGGGATGACACCGGCTCCATAGCACGCGGGCGCAAGGGTAGGAAAGACTTGAACCGAGGCATTGTAAACCCCGGCTGCATCGTAAACAAACCCCGGCTGGGCGGGAATGCCCTCGAATGGGATGAGCCCGTCGACCATGGCGATGGTCGTGGAATAGGCACCATTGCCATAGGTGAAGTTGAAACTCAAGTCTTCGGCCGTCAGGGGCGGACTGGCATCCCAACCGACGGTGTTGAACTGGAAGGGCTCCCCGGGACAGAGGGTGGTCATGTTGGAAGTCACCTCAACCGTAGGCGGAGGGGTGACCATGATGTCCATGGTGGTGGTGTCAATGCCACAGTGGTTCTGTGTGTAGAGTGTAACCGTGTAGACACCGGGGCCTGGAAAAGACAGCAGATGGTCTTGTTGGCTTGCACAGTCTGCCCCCCAATCAATCCAATCGGTGGGGTCAGGACCTGAACCGATGTAGGTCGCTACACCAAAATCCCATTTTTCCGTCCTGACTGTTCCGTTTCCACCAATGTTGTTTCCAGATGACGAAGCACAGCAATTGGGACAAGAGCCGTTGCTCACGGAGGTTTCGTTCTGAGGCCAGCACAGCACGGGGTCTGACACTTCCACCTCGGCTTCATCAACGTCCCACGTCAGAAAGGCATTGCCCAATGTGGCTTCTTTGTAACCGGTTCCAACAATGCTGCCGCCTGGAACAAATGGCGTGTTGGCCCCTCTGACTGAACAGTAGTTGGAATAGGTGAGTGTGAGCGTGTGGTCGCATTCCCCCGATGCACAATTCTGGGCATCATAGGTGTGCGATGCGCCAAGGATGCGGTAAATCTCATCGCCCACACTGGATGAGAACTTCAAAGTGTCGTAAGTCGGGTCTGAGAGCACTTCACTCATGGTGAAGTTGTCGGGAGCCGAACCGTCGCCCCAGTCCAAACTAAAGCTCCAGGTAGGGCTAAAAGCCAGGTTGATGTCCACTTTGGGGAAGGCGTCAAAGGGGGCACAGCCAGAATTGTTGTCGCCGTATACCAGCACCGCTCCGGGATTTTCTGGCTCGTAGACCAACAGGCCTTGCTGTCCTGATGGACAAGCATTTGTGATGACTTCAATCGTGTACGTCTGCCATTCACTCGGCGCATAGGAGTGGGACAATGCGTTGGTGCCGTTCCAGTTGCCGATGACTTCTGGTGCGGAACCGTCCCCCCAATCGATGACCACGCCGGTATGGTTGGCAGGGGCGGCTGTAAGCTCGAAATTAAAGGGGGCGGGGTCAGCGGTGACGCTGCCCACACATTGAAACCAATGGGGTGTTCCGGCGGTCGCTGGCAACGCATCAATGTTCTCTGTACCCAGAAAAACCGGGCACTGTGCCGTTGTCTTCGATGCTGGTCCAATGAGCGCAGCGAAGGGTAGGATGAGAAGGAGCCAACGGTGGAGGACCATGTTGTTCCATACGGGGGGAAAGCCGCTTTTGTTACGGCACGCCGATTGCATGTGAGAAAATTACTTGTACCACCTCCTCCAAATGCTTTGGGGCGGTGGACTTGTTCACCTTGGGTTGGTCACTTCTGTCTGCGCAGGATAGGCGGTCACAGTAGACTTCGCAAAAAGAGGAGGGTGAGCCCGAGCAAAAAAGTGAGGCCCAAGTAGGCGCTCCAGCGCAACCAAACTTTGGGACGGGCTGCTTCTGGAAATTGCCGGCGGGTGACCAAAATGAGCATGGCCAATGCTGAAGGAGGGGCGATGCAGAAACTGAGGATATTCCCCAGATCGAGGAGCGTTCGGATGTCTTCGGGGAAGGCAATAATGAGCAACAGTGCCCCCAGTGAAATCAGGATCAAACTGGTCCTCTCGTGTCTCAATTGGACAGGGGCATCGCGCAAGGCGGCGATGCCATGGCTAAAGCTTCTACTAAACCCGTCCAGACAGGCGATACAGGTCCCGAGCATGGCCGCAAAGGCTGCTGACCCTACAAAAGGAGCGCTCCACGGCCCTAAGACTTCTGTGTAAAGGCCGATGATGCCGGCGGCAAAGGCTGCAGTCCCGCTGGGCAAGGACACATCATGGGTGCGGAGCAGGAGTGCGCCAAGCAACAGAAAACACAAGGCCAGCACCACGCAGAAGACATACCCGAGGTTGAATTCTCTCAACGCATTGCGCAACCGAGGGGTGAATCCCGTCTGCTTGTATCGCTCGAGCGCCCAGATGCTCACCCAGGGACTCAGATCGACGGCAGAAGGCATCCACCCGAGCAGGGCGATCAAAAAGGTGAATTCTGCCCCCTTCCAAGGGTTGAACCCGGCCGGTGCGGGAGGAACTGCAGCGATGGGTGTGTGGATCAGTGCCCCTATTGTGGCCCCAATGGTGCCGATTAGCAGCACCAGGCTGATGGCTTTGATGACCTTATCGAGCGCTGCAAACCGTCCAATGAAAAGAAGACCCACACAAGCCGTGAAGGTGATGACGGCAACATGAGGAGTGGCGTTGAACCCGAAGGTCTGGGACACGCCAAAGAGGTGGTCCAAAAACGAGGCGGTGACGATGCCCACACCACCCATCACAAAAGCGCAGGTAAGGGCAGTGAGGATGAGGTAGGTCCATGAGGCCCACTTGCCAAAAGTTCGGTAGCCTGCAATCAGCGACGTTCCCGTGGCATTGGCGTAGCGGGTACCGAATTCAAAAAAGGGGTACTTGGCCAAGTTGGCGGCGAGAACGGCCCACAGCAATGCGAATCCATAATCGGCTCCGGCGCGGGTGGCTTGCACAAGATGGCTCGTGCCTATAGCGGTGGAAGCGAAGAGGATGCCGGGTCCGAGCGTCAGCAGGATTCGGCGGAGGTTCATCGTTCAGTGGGGGTCCGCGAACGCAGGATTGGAAGCGAACGCAGTGTCGGTCAAGGTATGAAGGAAGGCGATGAGCGCTTCCTTTTGCTGAGCTTGCAGCATGAGCCCTCCTGAAGCGTACTTCATAAAGGGGTCGATGGTTTGCGAAGGTTGACCGCCGGAATTGTAGTGTTCCAGGACCTCTTCCAAGGTTTGGAAGCGCCCATCGTGCATGTAGGGGGGGGACAACGCTGCGTTGCGCAGCGTAGGGGTTCTAAAGCGGCCACTGTCCAACGCGACGCCGGTAATGCCGGCGAGCCCTGCGTCGGCTCCAAATGTGGCATCTAAGCCATTGTTGTGAAACAGGTAGTCCGAGAATTGAAGCCCGGCTTCGCCATGACAATGGAAGCAGTCGCCTCCAAATTGGCCACCGCTGACCACTTCGGGGTCTCCGCCTTCTCGGTTAAAGATCTCATAACCTTGGAATTCCAGCTCGGACAGCTCGGTCTGGCCGCGGCGCCACTGGTCAAATTTGCTGTCGGCAGAAATCATGGTGCGCAGGAATTGCGCAATGGCTTTGCTCACCTTTTCGGAGGAAACACCAGCTTCGCCAAAGGCGTTGCGGAACCGCTCCGAATACTCGGAATCGCCAGCCAACCGGTCTTCTGCCTCTGCCCAAGGCAGGTTCATTTCGTCGGGGTGGGGAACGGGATCCAAAATCTGCTCCTCAAGGGTAGCGGCGCGTCCGTCCCAGAAGAAGTGTTGTACCCATCCCATGTTGACAAGGGCCATTGCATTGCGGGTACCTTCAGCTCCGTCAACACCTGTAGAAACGGGATTGGGGTCAGAAAAGGCAAAGGAGGGCAAATGGCAACTTCCGCAGCTGATGCTGCTGTCCGAGCTCAATCCGGTTTCCCAAAAGAGCAACCGGCCCAATTCCACCCCCTCTACCGTCATGGGGTTGTCCGGCGGAATGTCCATTGGAGGAAAAAACGGCGGAATGTCAATGACATAAGGGGTGGTGCCAGGAGGCTCCTTGCACCCGATGGTTTCATCGGGTCTGCAACCAGCGGTGGCCAGCAATCCACACGCCAAGCACCACAACGCGAGGCGTTGGGCATGAGCGGTGGGCATTGAAGGCATCATGGATTCAAGATACAGTGCAGGACTGCATCAATTCTTGACCAAGGTCACAGCAGCCGATTGTCCGGCCACGTAGCGCTCTGCCAGCGCCAGGTTGTCGCCTGTATGGGTGACATTGTCCTCTCTGACATCGATGGTGTCGTTTCCATTGACCAGAAAGTCGAGCAATTCACCTTCCAAGGCAAAGGCGTGGTCGCTGCATTCTGCGACGGTCCACGGCTCGTTGTATTTGACCTCGATCAGTTGATCGTCTCCGCCAATGTGGAAGGCATAGGGGTGGATGAAGTTTTCGCCGCCGGTGGTGTCTGCTTTGCCGTCGAATTTGCTGAAGATGTACCCCGTGTTCCAACTCCAAAACATTCCTGCGCTGCCATTGACGCCCAAGGGATGGTCATTGGGCCAAATGGTGGGGTCTGTATCGGTATTGAACTCAGTGGGCACACCCAAGTGCAATCGGAAACCCGAATAGGTGCCAGGCTGGACGATGTAGCTCCAAGCATTGGGGGCGCCGGCGTCCCACCTTTCTGCGTCGGAAAGGCGAATGGCGCCGGTGTCGTTCAGCAGTTCAATGCCACCCAGGTAGATGGAAAAGGTCTCTAACCTCAGGTGATTGCCTGCATCGTCCAACGCTGTCCGGCCCACCAAAACGGAGTCGCCATTAAAACTGAAGTTGGCGTTCAGGGTGAGGGTTCCGGGGCCGCCATGCATGGGTTCCGGCTTACATCCAGTGGCCATGAGGCCAAACATGAATGTGGCAACAACGAGGGATTGAACAGAAAAGAGTGTGGCGTGCATGTTGCGAATATCCTGCTGTAGTAACGGATGAGGAGTGGTGCGGGTTGCAAATGATTCACCAAAAGCCTGTGAAGGGGCTTGGGTAGCTTCTGAGCATGGGCGAACTTGGAGTCCATGAAGCAAGCTGCGCAGAGCCATGCCAACGGCGGTGAAGGGACGGGGGTGGCCGGAGGTTTTCGCGTCATGCGGGCCTCTGCAGGGAGCGGCAAGACGTTTCGTTTGGTCGAGGCTTACCTCGCGTGTTGCTTGGGATCTCTGGAGCCGTTGCGCTTTCGTCGGATTTTGGCACTGACCTTCACCAACAAGGCGGCCCAAGAGATGAAGGACCGCGTGATCTCAGAGCTGGACACCTTGGCGCTGGACATCACCCAAAGCAAGCACCTCAGCGGTTTGATGCTGGCCACAGGCCTCGATGAGGCGACCTTGGCCGCGCGTGCTGCACAGCTGCGGCGCACCCTTCAACGGCATTACGGCGAGCTCTCTGTGATGACACTCGACAAGTTTGTTGGGGGCTTGGTTCGGGGTTTCGCCACGGACTTGCAGCTCGAGCATGATTTTTCGATTGAACTCGACACGGAGCGGCTGTTGGAAACCGCGGTGGATCGCGTCTTAGACCGGATGGGGCGAGACAAGGATCTGACCGAGTTGTTGGGCCGGTTTGTGGAGCAAGCTGTTGAGGATGACCGCGATGCCAAAGTGCGCCGGCAGCTCATCGACATTGGAAAGGCCATTGAGCAGGAGCAAATGCAGCCTCTTCTGCAGGCATATACAGCATGGACGCCCGCCCAATTCTTGGAAGTTCAGGATGGCCTGCGGAAGGAGGTCAGCCAAAAACGCGCTGTATTGCGCAAGGCTGCCCGAGAACTGATGGTGGCCCTTTCTTCCGCGGGATTGGACGGAGTCTTTAGCAGGAATTGGGTCATGGGCAATTGGCTTCCCAGCATTGTGGCAGGGAATGTCGAGGAGCGAGGGAGCACCCTCAAAAAGGGGCTAGAGGAAGGGCAATGGGCCCGCAAAACAGATCAAGATGGCGCCGCTGCCATTGCGCCTTTTCAGGAGCAGCTTGAGGCGGTGGCCCGATTGGAATTGGAGCAGGCCAAATGCGAGGCGGGCCGGGATTTCCGGACGCGGCGTTTGTTGGCGGAGCGTTTGCCTCTGATCGGCACCCTCACGGCCCTTCGGCGGGCCAGCATGGAGGTGCAGTCCGAGGAAAATGTCCGCACCCTTGGAGGGTTGAACGCGATGATTGCCGATGTCGTGTCGGAGAACCCCGCACCGTTCATTTTCGAAAGGACGGGCGAGCGGTATGATCACATTTTTATCGATGAGTTCCAGGACACCTCGGTGACGCAATGGCATAACCTTGCGGTGGCAGTGGGAGAGTCGCTGTCGCAGGGATACCTCTCGCTGGTGGTGGGTGATGCCAAGCAGGCCATCTATCGCTGGAGAAATGGTGACCACCGCCAGCTCCTTTCGTTGCCTGATTTGGTCTCCGACGCTCCTGGTGGTTTGCCGCCTGCTTTGAGCGATGCTGCTGGACAAATGGACGCGGCTTTTGAAGACGAGCCCATCCTCGACAATTGGAGGAGCGCACCAGAAATTGTAGGCTTTAATAACGCGCTGTATACCACCCTGGGCGAAAGCTTGGGGGCGGATTTGAACGGGGTGTATGCAGGATCTGAACAGGAGCCCCGCAAGGATTTCCCTGGAGCTGTGGAGGTCGAAGTTGTGCAGGGTGAGACGGCCGAAGAGCGTTTTGAGTCGGTGTGCCTGTGGATGGAGGCCCGCATTCGCCAAGCGCAGGAAGATGGTTTCTCTCCAGGAGACATTGCGCTGCTGGTGCGGACAAACAAAGAAGCCAAACAGCTTGCTGAGTTTTTGCTGGGCTGCACACCGAGCATCGTGCCATTTACGGATGAGAGTTTGGCATTGGGCCGTCATCCAGCGGCCTTGGCTGTGGTACAGCTGTTGGAGCTGGTGGTGGACCCAGAGGCGCCAGGGCCGCTGCTCAAATTCGTTCAAGCATGGGGCGCCATGGAAGTGGAAGCCGGTCGTCCTTGGAACGAGGCAGAACATTTGACCAAGCACCACACATGGGTGGAGTACACCCGAACCAATGGTTCTAAGGGCAGGTTTGGCACCCTTGATGCCGAAGGCCTGGTCAAGGACTTGGTCCCGGACTTTGATCGGGCGCAATGGTCGGCCCTGCCTTTGGGAGAATGCATGGGCCGTGTTTTGCGCAGCCTCGACGCTGACAAACGCTACCCTGCACACGCCGAAGCGCTGATGGAATTGACTTCGGAGCGGGCCGCTATGGACCACGGCATTTCCGGTTTTCTCTCCCATTGGCAGCGCAAGGGTTCCCAGCAGTCCATTCGTGTATTGCCCGGGCCAGACGCCGTGCGCATCCTCACGGTGCACAAGAGCAAGGGGCTGCAGTACCCGGTGGTCATCACGCGGTTTGGAGATTCTGACGTACACAATTCAGACACCCTCATGCCGGCTCCATTGGACCCCGCTGTTTTTGGGGTGCCCGGCGTTGTGGTGCCACAGCATGTGTTGGCCGAGACTGAGGCCCACGCGGTGTGGGATTTGGAACATGCCCGCCAACGGTTTGACTCCACCAATGTGGCGTATGTCTGCACCACCCGAGCGGAGGTGCGCTTGCACGTGGTCATCGATGTCAAAAAGATGGAGTGGCGCAAAGAGGAGGCGCCCGGTAAGTTTGGGCGCATGGTCGCCCGTGGTATCGAAGACGCTTTTTCCTGTGACCTGACAGCGGGTCCATGGTTTGCTGGAGATATGAAGGCTGCGATGCCCATGGTGGAAGAGGAGAAGTCAGAGGATGTGGTGTCTCATGCCATTTCGGGGTTCGCTTTCCATGGAATTCCGGATGGGGTGTTGGCGGGGCGCCGCGAGGACCGCGATTTGCCTGTGCTCGGTGAGATGGACCGGCGTGAATTTGGCAATGCGGTGCATGCGGTTTTGGCGCGAATCCGCACTGCGGACGATGCGGAGCGGGTGTTTCGACGCCGATGGCCGTGGCTCAAGTGCGCAGAGAAGGACTGGGAGGCGGTGGTCGATACTGCCCGAAGAGTAGTGACTTCAGATGCGCTGGCGCCTTGGTTTGATGGCCGTGGGAAGGTCTATTTGGAGCGGGACCTTGTGGGAACCGATGGAAAGTTGGTGCGTCCAGATCGTGTCGTCGACCTGGGCGACGAAATCGCCGTGATTGACTTTAAAACGGCCGAGGAAACGGACGACAAAAAGCGCGCAAAGCATGTCGAGCAGGTGCGCGGCTACATGCAGGCTTTACATCGCACGAACGGTCCCCAAGTGCGCGGGCTCGTGTACTACGCTACCCAAGACGAGCTGGTTGAAATCGACGCCCTGTAGGGTCTAGGATTCGTGCTGGTTCAGGATGTCGTGCCCTCCATCGAGGAGGTACTTGTCCCGCTTGAACAGTGCGAGGTCAGAAGCCACCATTTCGGAGCACAGTTGCTCCAACGTGTGTGACGTCGTCCAACCCAATTTCTCTTTGGCTTTGGTGGCATCTCCTACCAGAAGCTCGACTTCGGTGGGTCGGAAGTAGCGGGGATCGACCGCAACCAGGGTCTTCCCGGTTTTCTTGTCGGTGCCCGTTTCCTCTACGCCCTCTCCATTCCACTCAATGTCGATGCCCACTTGTGCAAAGGCCATGTCGACAAAAGATCGGATGGTCACAGTGCGGCCTGTGGCGAGCACGTAATCATCGGGTTGGCTTTGCTGCAGCATCCGCCACATGCCCTCCACATAATCTTTTGCGTGCCCCCAGTCGCGCTGGGCGTCGAGGTTGCCCAAGTGCATGCTCTCTTGCATTCCAAGGGAGATCTTGGCCACGGCGCGTGTGATTTTGCGGGTCACAAACGTCTCGCCGCGCAAGGGGCTCTCGTGGTTGAACAGGATGCCGTTGGAGGCATGGATTCCATATGCTTCGCGGTAGTTCTTGACGATCCAGAAACTATACAGCTTGGCCACGCCGTATGGACTGCGGGGGTAAAAGGGTGTGGTCTCGGATTGTGGAACCTCTTGCACCAATCCATAGAGCTCAGAGGTGGACGCTTGGTAGAACCGCACATCCTGTTCCATGCCCAATATGCGGATGGCTTCGAGCAAGCGCAAGGTGCCCAATCCATCTGCGTTGGCGGTGTATTCGGGGGTGTCAAAGCTCACCTTCACGTGGCTCATTGCCGCGAGGTTGTAGATCTCGTGGGGCTTTACCTCTTGAACGATGCGGATGAGGTTGGTTGAATCCGTCAGGTCCCCATAATGCAGTTTGAGCCTGACGTTTTGGTCGTGCGGGTCCTGATAGAGGTGGTCAATCCTGTCGGTATTAAACAGCGAAGCCCGGCGCTTGATGCCGTGGACTTCGTACCCTTTGGACAACAAGAGTTCGGTGAGGTAAGCGCCATCTTGCCCGGTGATACCGGTAATAAGCGCGCGTCGAGGAGTGGCCATGCTCAAATTTACAAAGCCGCGGAGCGAACTGCGCTTTATTCTCGAACCGTTTTGGAACCGCCGTTGTCGAGTTGGTGTTCGACGAGTTCTTGGTAGCGGCCGCCGGTTTTCATGAGCTCGGTATGGGTGCCGATTTCTACAATGCGCCCGGATTCGAGGACGGCGATGCGGTCTGCCGACCGGACGGTGGAGAGCCGGTGGGCAATCACCAGTGAGGTGCGGCCTTTCATCAGCCGGTCGAGTGCCACTTGAATGGCGTTTTCGCTGGCGGCGTCTAGCGCACTCGTGGCCTCGTCGAGGATGAGCAGGTCGGGATCGCGCAGGAAGGCGCGGGCGAGTGCGATGCGCTGGCGCTGTCCGCCGGAGAGCTGCACCCCCCGCTCGCCTACCAGGGTTTCGAAGCCCTCTGGAAAGCCCTCGATGAATTCCAATGCCAAGGCGTCTTCGGCGGCTTTCTTGACTTCGGCTTCGGATGCTTTGGGTCTGCCATAACGGATGTTTTCTTCGATTGTGCCGCCAAAAAGGATGACTTCTTGAGGGACGAGTGCCATGCGGCGGCGAAGGGCCGTCAAACCGTGTTCGGCAATGGGCTTCCCGTCGACCAAAAGGCTGCCTGAAGTCGGGGCGCGGAAAGCGGTGAGTAGGGTAGCGATGGTGGACTTTCCAGCACCAGAACCGCCTACCAAAGCCACAGTTTCTCCCGCATTCAACTCCAGGTCAATCCCCTTGAGCACTTCTACGTCTGCGCGGTTGGGGTAGTGGAATCCGACACCCTTGAACTGCACCGAAAGGCGGGCTTCACCGGGGCGCTCGTCTTTTTCATCGTCTAGAGAAATGGCTTCGCGCTCGGCCTCTACCAGGTCCATGACCTCTTCAATGGCGCCGAAACCGCGTTGCAAGTCGCCAAAGATGTTGGCGAGTCCACCGATGCTTCCGGCGACCAGTCCGGTCATCAGCAAAAAGCTGAAGAACTGTTCCGAGCTCAGTTCACCCGACTGCAGCATGGTGGCACCTTGGAACAGCACAAGGGTGATGGCCCCAAAAATCATCACAATGATGAAGCTCGCAAATGCGCCCCGCCAAAGGGCAGTTTTCAGGGCAATGCCCCGAACGGCCTCCACACGGTGACGGTAGCGGGTGAGTTCGTAAGCTTCACGGGCAAAGGCCTTGACGCTCACGATGCCGGTGAGGGTTTCGGAAACGATGGTGTTGGATTCGGCCACCGCTTGTTGTGTCTGCTTGGACATGGTGCGGATGAACCGACCAAAGAACATGGCGGCGAGGATGGCCACAGGAAGAGATCCCAGCATCCAGAGCGTCAATTGCCAGCTAAATGTCATCAGGGCCAAGAGTCCTCCGCCAATGATGATGGTCTGCCGCACGAGTTCGGCCAACACCGTTGTGAAAGTGTCGCGGATGGCTTCGATGTCGGCAGCGATGCGGCTGCCCAGATCGCCGACCCGTCGGGTATCAAAGAAGGCCATCGGCTGGGTGATCATCCCGGCAAAGGCGTCTTCCCTCAGGGCCTTGAGCATGCGTGTTGTGATTTCGCCAAAGAGCCAGATCCGAATAAAACTCAAGGCGGACTGGATGATGAGCACGGCGAAAATGGCGGTGCCGATGCTTTTGAGGTCACCAGCATCGATGGGCAAGGGCAATTCGAACCCGGTTCTTCCGGCTTGTGCATCTACGCCGACGCCGCCCAATTGTCCCCAAAGTCGGGTGACCACAAGGGTCAGCACCCCAGACAAGGTGATCAGCAGAATGCCAAATGCGAATTTGACCCGGTGGGGGCGCAAGTAGGGGGCAATTCGTCCAAATTGGCGGAATCCGTCCCGATTGAGCTTGCCCTTTTTGGGGGCTGGAGCGTTCGGGTCCTCTGGAGTTTGGGATGAGCGTCGGGCCAATTTGTCAGGGGAAATTCCGGTGTGGGTTCAAAGTTAAGATGTCCGACCTTGGACCCTGCGCAAAAGGGGCATTAGAACACAGGTGGTGGGAACTGCGGTTTTCTCGTTTCGTTGTCTATCTTTGCGCTCCCGATTTTGAATACCCCTGTGTTATGAAAAGGACATTCCAACCCTCCGTTCGCAAGCGTCGCAACAAGCATGGCTTCCGTGAGCGCATGTCCTCTGCCGCCGGACGCGCAGTGCTTTCAGCACGTCGCCGCAAGGGCCGCAAGAAGTTGTCAGTATCCAGTGAGCGCCGCCATAAAGGCATCGAGCGTTAAGGAGCTGATTCCAAAAAACATGTATAGGGCGCCCTTGTGGCGTCCTTTTTTGTGCCTGTTTTTTTGAGCTATTCGCTCTGAAGGGCGATGGCGAGCCAGGCTTTTGGGTCGGATAACCGATTCCAAGTCACCTCTATGCTGACGCCTTGTGTTGTTGCTCTGGCGCGTGCCGAATGACCTCGGATTTCTCTCCATTCAAGTCCAGTGAGAAAATCCAGGCCTGTGCCAAACACCTTGAAGGCGGCCTCTTTGGCGGTCCACAACATGCACAACGTATCGATGTTGTCGCCAAAAGCGTCAAGGACAGGCTGGTCGGCTGGCCCTACAAAACGGCGCCGCACGTTTTGGAGACGCAGACCAGGGGCCTCCACATCAATGCCAATGGGAAGGGATGATTGCCCCGCTATGACCCAACCGCCGCCATGCGATAAACTGCAATACCCCTTTTCCAGAACGGGCTTTCCATTGGGCAATCTTGTGGGCAGATCCCATCCAGAACGGAGGAGAAGGGCGTCCAAAGTCGCCCGTTGCGCCGCCAAAGCACCATTGAAAGGTTCTCCGATGAGTGCGGCTTGGGCTCCGGGGGTCATGGGCGTGGGTTTATCGGGCATGAAAAAAGCGGATTGATGCGTTGGCAAACCGTTGTTAATCCTGTTTTTCAGCCTGTTATGTGGCGGCTATCTTTGCACCAAATATCAAAAAGAACGCATGAGCGTCTCCAATACTTCTACAGCATTGCCTTACAAGGTTAAGGACATCAACTTGGCTGAGTGGGGCCGAAAGGAAATCCACCTTGCGGAAGCCGAAATGCCGGGCCTGATGGCCTTGCGCGATCGCTACCGCGACGAGAAGCCGTTGTCCGGTGCCCGCGTTGCCGGCTGCCTGCACATGACCATCCAGACTGCCGTATTGATCGAGACCCTTGTGGAGCTCGGCGCGGACGTGACTTGGTCAAGCTGCAACATCTTTTCTACCCAAGACCATGCTGCTGCTGCCATTGCCGCAGCAGGCATTCCTGTGTATGCCTGGAAGGGCATGACCGAGGAAGAGTATGAGTGGTGTATCGAGCAGACCCTCTTCTTTGGAGAGGACCGCAAACCACTCAATATGATTTTGGACGATGGGGGCGACCTCACGAATGTCATCTTGGACCAGCACCCCGAATTGGCAGGTGGGATCAAGGGCATCTCTGAGGAGACCACCACGGGTGTTCTGCGTTTGTATGACCGTGAAAGGAACGGCACCTTGCCCATGCCTGCGATCAATGTGAACGATAGCGTGACCAAGAGTAAGTTCGACAACAAGTACGGTTGCCGTGAATCTTGTGTTGACGCGATTCGCCGTGCGACAGACATCATGATGGCGGGCAAGGTGGCTTGTGTGGCCGGATTCGGTGATGTGGGCAAGGGCTCTGCTGAGAGCCTGCGTCAAGCAGGTTGCCGCGTGATCGTGAGTGAGGTTGATCCTATCTGTGCGCTGCAAGCGGCCATGGAGGGTTACGAAGTCAAGAAGTTCGTGGATGCATGTGCCGAGTCCGACATCGTCGTGACCGCTACGGGCAACAAGGACATCGTGACCGGGGAGCACTTCCGCGTCATGAAGGACAAGGCCATCGTCTGTAACATTGGACACTTTGACAATGAGATTGATGTAGCCTGGCTCAAAGAGAACTACGGTTCGAGCCATGACAACATCAAGCCTCAGGTAGACAAGTACACCATCGAAGGCAAGGACATCATCTTGTTGGCCGAAGGCCGTTTGGTGAACCTCGGTTGCGCCACCGGGCACCCATCCTTCGTAATGAGCGCCAGCTTTACCAACCAGACCATTGCTCAAATTGAGCTTTGGAAGAATGCTGCGAACTACGAGAACAAGGTGTACACCTTGCCCAAGCACCTCGACGAGGAAGTGGCCCGTCTGCACCTCGAGAAAATCGGTGTGGAGTTGGAGGTTATGAGCAAGGAGCAAGCCGATTACATCGGCGTGCCGCAGCACGGACCGTTCAAGTCAGATGCTTACCGCTATTGATTCGAAAGAACATCTCTGAACGAAAAGCCCCGGTTTTACCGGGGCTTTTTCGTGGAGTCAGTTTTGGATAGACAGGACCGGCGGGATCCAGGTTGTGGTGTACCGCTCCAAAGGAGCTGTGGTTGGCCCTTGAATGATGGAGCCATCAAAGATGTACCATTGGGAGTCACTGCACGGATCCAGGATGGTATATCCGTCTTCGGAGAGGGTGCATTGGCAACCTGCTCCCACGTCAAAGGTGGCATGGCGGTCGAGGACCACGAACTCGTCCAAGGTGTAGCGGTAGACAATGAGGCCCCTACTTCCACCGGAGATGTACAGCCAGTTCCCCGGAAAATTGAGGCTGTTGTATGCCGGTAGCGCGAGGTTTAAATCGATGTTGACGTCTACATAAGGGATGACGCCTGGTGTATCGCGGCAGCCGCTCAGTGGGAGACAGGCCAGCAGAAGAATGGTCCAGATTGTGCGCATGCTTCAAGTGGTTTTGGAACGCAGTCCTAAGGGGTCTTTGGGTCTGCCTGGGACAAAGTCTTTGAGATAGAACGGCTCAAAGTCCGCTACGCTTTCGGTGTGGCCCGAAGTGAGCAGTTTGGTGGCCTCTGGGAGGAGGTCTGCCGCGGTAGGCAAGGTTTGCAGGAAATGCCAATCGGCCGGATGGCCTGCCAGGACTTCCCGGCATTTTTCGGCACCGTCTCCTACGAGTAAAGCGGGGCCTTGACCGAGGTCGTTTCTGAATCCGCCGTCCACAATGCTCGCTGTTGGAATATCATCAGCGCCGAGGGTATAGATTTCTAAGCGCCGGGCATCGATGGCAGGCACAATGCGCCCTGGCTGATTTGCCCACTGTGGATCATGGAGTGTGCCCTGCCTCTGCAATCCCCTCAAAGGGCACGGTGCGAGCAAGGGGATGTCCAAGGCGGTGCACATGCCTTTTGCGGCCGATACTCCGATGCGCAACCCTGTGAACGATCCGGGTCCTTTTCCGACAGCGATGGCGGTGAGGTCGCTGGGGGTCCATCCTTCGGAGTGCAGCAAGGTGTCAATCAGGAGGTGGAGCTTCTCCGCGTGCAAGTATTGGCCGTCGGATACCTCGCGGGTGCCAATGAGCGTGCCGTCAACATGACCGAGCGCCACGGAGCAATTGAGCGTGGATGTCTCGAGCAAGAGAATCATGCGGTCACTGCGTCGAAAAAGAGATGGAAACTCCGCTCCCTGAAGTGGCCGCCGCTGTGCCGTTTTTGGTGTGGACTGCGTCGCCGCCCTTGAGCTTTCGGCTCAGCAAATCGTAAGGCCCTGTAATGACCGTGCCCCCTTCGGGCAGGTCAGAGAGGAGCTCGATCACGCTGTTGTCTTGGACTCCTGTGGAAATGTTGTGTTGGATGGCCTTGCCCTCCTGGAGCAGAAACACACACAGTGTGGAGGGCGTTCCTGCCGGTGCAGCCGTATCGGTTCGTGTTGTGACCGCTTTAATGGGTACGGCGAGGACGTTGGTTTTGACTTCCGTTTCAATTTCTACAGTGGCAGACATGCCTGGTCGGAATGGCGTCCAGCTGCTGTCGCGACCACTGCGCAAGTCGGCATAGCTCTCGGGGAGGATGCGGATTTTGACACTGAAGTTGGTAACGCTTTCCAAGCTGAGCCGCGCCGCGCCGGTCGCATTGAGGGCGGTATTTCCGATTTCGGTGACCATCCCATAGAAGTTCCGTTCTGTGTAGGCGTCTACTTCAATGCGGGCTGTATCGCCTAGGGCGACTTTGACAATGTCCGACTCGTTGACTTCGACGTCCACTTCCATGGCGCCCAGCTCGGAGATTTTCATAATCACCTCTCCTTGGAAGGAGCCAATGCCTTGGACGCCTTCGCCTTCTTCCTTGACGAGCGCTGTGACGGTGCCCGCTTGTGTTGCACGCAACACCGTTCGCCGCAAGTTGTCTTCGGCTTCATTGACTGTAGCCTCTGCGCTTCTGATGGTAAAGCCGGCAGAGCGCACACCTTGTTGGGAGGCTTCGAGGTCCGCTTCGGCGCTGCGGAAACTCACTTCTGCTTGCTCAAAGTCGGCTTGGCTCAAAACGCCTTTGTCGTGCAGGTCTTGGTTGCGCTTGTAAGCCAGTTCTGCAGCTGCAAAAGCGGCGCGAGATTGGGTCAAACGGGCCTCTGATGTGGCTTGGCTGGCGCGGGCGTTGTCCAAGGCTGCCTTGGCTTGGCTGAGCCTACTCTCGTAGATGTCGGGATTGATGCGGGCGAGCAAATCTCCTGTTGCCACGAGGTCACCCTCGCGCACAGGCAGTTCGATCAGTTGACCGCTGACCTCTGCAGAAACCTTCACCTCTACTTCAGGTTGAATGCGCCCAGATGCGATGACGGTTTCCACGATGCGGTGGCGTCCAATGGTATCGGTGGTCACCTGGGGCACTTCTGGCCCGCCTCCAAAGACAGAGGCCAAAAGAATCATCAGCAGGACAGCCCCGCCTAGAATGTAGTAAGTGCGTTTCTTCATCCCTTAGAATATATCGAACCGCAATCCGCGTCCTGCATAGAAATCCAAGATGGCTATGCGAAACACCAGATCATATTTGGAGCGCAAAGCGGTCAGCCTGGCCGAGTCGTATCGGTTGCGCGCTTGGGTGTATTCCACTTGAGTTGAAGCGCCTTGCTCGAAGCGGAGCTGCGCATTGTCAAAGGCGAGCTTGGCTGCGGACTCGGACCGTTCTGCTGCGGCCAGAGTTTCGATGGCGTTCCGTGCATCGCGGTGGGCACGTTCTACAGACTGCTGGAGTCCTTGTTGGACCTGCTCCAATTGAAGCTTGGCTTGTTGAATGCTCACTTGGCTCCGGCGCACGCCATTGCGCACTGACCAGCCATTGAAAATCGGAATGGACAGGCTGAAGAACAGGCTCTGGTTCACGTTTTGTGAAATCTGATCGCTAAAGGGGCGCGTCCGGAACTCGTTGTACGACAGGGCGCTCGTGAGCACAGGTTCCAAGGAGTTCTCTGTATACCCAATCGTGTAAAGCTCTAGGGTAGGGTCTCCGACGGGTTCTTGTGCAGCACCTGAGAATCCGGATCCGTAACTCCAGCTTGTACTCAACCTAGGTAAGCCCACTGTTTTGGCCAGGTCCTCGTTGATGTTTTGCTGGCGCACGCGCGACTCGCCCGCTTTGACTTCGGGAAAGTTGGTCAGAGCGGTAGTGAGGATTTTGTCGATGGCGGGCAAGGCGGGCATGGCTCCTATGCTGGAGATGTTGGGCCGCACAATCTTGAGGTTCTCTGCATCGGTTGGGCTGAGCCGCATGGTCTGTGCCAGTTGAAGCTTGGCCAAGGCGACCTCTCCCTCTGAAGAGATCCGGGAGCTCTGGTCCGATGCAAGTTGGGCCTGCAAATCCAACAGGTCGGATTCTGGTGCGGCACCGGCTTCCACAAAAGCACGGATTCGGCCCACTTGGGTCTCCGTTGTTTGCACGTTGAGATCGGCGATTTCCAAGGCGTCTTCCGCAAACATCAACGAGAGAAAGGCACTGGCCACTTGCAGGGCAATGTCGTTTCGGGTCTGATCGAGGTCGTACTCTGCTGCCACGCGCCGTTCTTCGGCTTGATCGAGCCGAAGGTGGTTGGCCATGCCATTGAACAGCGTCAGCCCCGTTCCGATGCCCACGCTGTTGGACCGAATGCGTGATGTGGCGAAAGAGTTGGTAAAAGGGTCAATGGTCTGGCCCCAATTGTAACCGTGGGAGGCGCTGCCATTCAACGAGGGTAGAAATGCGGCTTTCGCCTCGTCCACATCGACGTCGTTGAGCTCAAGGCCTATTGTCCCTTGCCTGATTTGCAAGTTGTTTTGCTGGGCATGGGTGATGGCGCGATCTAGGGTCCAGCTTGATGTCTGGGCCACGCAAGTCAGCGCAAGGGTTGTAAAGAAGAGGGCGGTGGTGAAACGAAGGGGTCTCTTGGAGGCCATCATCGCAGAAAAGCAGGGTGCTGTGGGCATTTCCCTGCGAAAGTAAGCCTTGGGCGCATGGTGCGCACGAGGAGGGTGGAGGTCAGTGGTGGGTGACCTCGATTTCTATCCTGCGATTGGCTTCGTGTTGCCAAGCATAGAGGGGGTCAGGGAAGAGCACTGCATCGGAGCCTCTGCCCTTGGCTGTTAGCCTTTCAGGGTCAATGCCGTGGTCTGTGAGCCATTGAATCATGACTTCGGCACGGCGCATGCTGGCTTTGCGATAAAAGCTTCTGGACTTGCGGCCGTTGGCGCCATTGACATGCCCTATGATGTCCAATTGAACCGTGGGATTTTCTTGCATCCAATGGAGCAACTCGTCGGCAACTCCAAGTGACTTCGGATGGAGGCGGTCTTGATTCCCAATGAAGTGAATGCCAAGAATATCGGTGCGTTGTCCAACCGCTAGGGGTCGGAGGTCTACTTTGATGTTGGGTTCGCGGAGCAAGTCTGGAAAAAAGGTTTCGGTGTGAAACATGCACCCCGGCTTGCTGCCAATCAGGGTGTGTTGGCGATGGGGAACAACGCGCAGCACGGTATCGGTGAGTTGATTCCACCTTCCGGGGCGACGGCTGTGATACCCAAAGAGGACAACGTCACATGCGTCTGGTGTTCCTTCGGTGGATACGGACAATCTGTAGCTGCCGTATTCTAGAACCGTTTCATTGGGGCGAATGGCCCGTTCGACTTGGAATTGCGCCGAGGAGGGTAGGGCGCTAATGAGGATTAAGGACAGGACGAACAAGGCGAGGGCGAGTGTGCGCCATTGTTCTCTTTTGGCAAGCTGGTCAAGCATGTACCTAATTTACACATTATTCGACCAAACTCCTATTTTTATAGACGAAATATCCAAATAAACCGAGCAAAATGTAGGGGACCGCCATGATGTAGAGGATCCCTTGGTTGATGCCACGGCCCACAGCACCCTCTGCCGCACTGTCTTCAGCCACCGCTTTGCACATCACACATTGTCCCATGACCACATCGGTCAAAGCGAACAAGATCAAGAGCAAAAACAGTGGCGAAAGCCCGCGCATCAATAGGGATAATAAGGCGAGATCATCCAAAAAACGATGACACCTGTTGCGGTGACGTACAACCACAGGGGCATTGTGATTTTGGCGATCCGGCGGTGCCTCTCAATGTCCCCAGCCAGTCCTCGGGCGTAACTAAACAATGCCAGAGGGACGATGACTGCTGATAAAAGGATGTGGCTGACGAGGATCACAAAATAGACGGTGCGGATGGGCCCTTCACCTCCGAACTTCGTGGAATCTGTGAGCAGATGAAAGGCCACATAGCTGATCAGAAACAGCGCGGAAAGGGCCAAAGCTGTGGTGTTGAGGGCCTTGTGCCGCGCCACATTTCCACGGCGAATGGCCATCAAGGAAGCTGCAAGACAGCAAAAAGCAGTGGCATTCAACAGGGCATTGAATCGGGGCAGCCAATAGACTTGTCGAAGGGTGTCTTCAGAGAGCCCTTCAGCGGGTGGAATCAGATAGAGTCCAGTTACAATGAGCGGTATCGCGATAGAAAGGGTCCAAACAAACCTTTGGACAGCGCGTGGTGGTGGGGCTTGACGGGTCATTGTGGAATGTGACGGGCAGATGCCTTCTCCTGGGCGAGCAATTGCATCACTGCTTCTAACATTTTGTCGATGTCTGAAGTTCTCGTTCCATCGTAAGAACCGCGGAGGTGCCCTTTGGAGTCCACGAGAATGACCTGGTCACTGTGAAAGAAGCCGCCAGCAGCTGTGTCGCTGGCAAGGGCGGTGAGCAAGTATCCATCTTGCAACAAAGGATAGAGTTCCTCTACCGGCCCCGTTAAGAATTTCCAGACACCGTGATCTGCTCCTAGGCGATTCCCATAGTCCAACATGCGTTCAGGCGTGTCGTTTTCTGGGTCCACGGTGTGGCTGATGATGCGCACCTCGTCTTGCAGCCCTGCTGCCCAAAGTTGGTCATGCACCCTGGCCAGCTGTGAACTGATCACAGGACAAATGGTCGGACACGAGGTGAAGAAGGCGTCGACCAACCTCACTTTGCCTTCGAGGTCACGGTGGCTGAATTCGGCCCCGTTCTGGTCAATCAGAGAGAATTTAGGGGCCGTGAATGCGTCATCTCCCATCTGCGGTCCCAGGAATGGCAAGGCGGGTGCAGCGGCCCAATCTCGCTCGCGTTTCTCTCTTTCTTTTTTGCGCTTTTTGAGCAAGGCGATGTCTTCCACGGCATCGCCGATTTCGTGCTCGCTGGATGCCAAATACTTCTGCCTCACGTAGCCCTTGTCGTCGATCAACAGCAGGGTGGCCACATTGAAAGGATCGGCCGAATCTCTGGGAATGCCCAAACCCGCGTCTATGATGTGGTCTATGGTGTCTTGATGACCTGTGAGAAACCGCCACTTGTCGGGGTAGCGGTTGTAACGCTCATTGCGCTGCACATAGTCTTGCAGCTGATCGGGTGTGTCGTGCTCCGCATCGAGTGTGAAGCACACCAGGCCCACGTCGGGTTCGTCCCGATACCGCCAGTTGGCCCACAGGAGCTGCTGGGTAAATGCAGCGAGCTGCGGCGAGGTGGCGGTGTCCGTTGTCATGAACGCCACCAACCAGAATGTGCCGGCTAAGTCGGACCGCTCCACATCCCTTCCCAGTTGGTCTTGGAGTTTGAATTCAGGCAGGCGCCGTGCCCTCTGGGCGGTCTTCACCCGAGCGCCTTCTAAGTCGAAATAATCAAGGTCACTGAACTCGTGACGCATGCCCTTCCCCAATAGCAGGAGCAAAAGGAGCGGCAGGCCGGGTAGGGCGATGACCAGAAGAAGGCGGCGCAAGGGTCGGCGCGGAGGGGAATGGCGCTCACCCATTTTAGCAGCAGATGATCAGTGGAACATCTGGTCCATCCCGTAGTGCGCCAAACCTTCGGTGATCGCAATGAAGATCAGGTAAAGGATGAACACGAAATAGGGGATGATGACGGCGTTACGCAGGTTCTTGCGCTCGTCGCCAAGGTGCATGAAGGACATCACGATGTATCCCGCCTTGAAGAGGGTGAGTACGATGAAAGTCCACTTAATGGCCGTCCAAGTAAAAGCCTCAGACCGCTTGAACATGACGCCCATTCCTACCTCGATGGCGGTAATGACCGAAAGGATCACGGTCACGAGGTAAATCTTTTTGCGAATGGCCACGCCTTCCTCTTCGCTGTGGTGAGCGTTGAGGGCGTAACTGTCGTTTACGATGAGATCGTCGCGCTCCATGTCAGATGAGGTAGAAGAAGGTGAAAACAAACACCCAAACAAGGTCGACAAAGTGCCAGTAAAGGCCCACTTTTTCGACCATCTCGTAGTGCTTGCGGCGTTCCATGACGCGGTTGAGCACCATCAAAAACACCACCAGATTGATGATCACACCGGAGAACACGTGGAATCCGTGAAACCCGGTGATGAAGAAGAAGAAGTTGCTGTATCCCTGTTGGGTGGCATACTCACTGTGGTTAATGCCTCCCCAGTCTGCACCCAAACCTGGGATGGGAGCTCCGAAAGAGAAGTTCTCAGAGCGTGCGTTCCACAAGGTCATCATGGCATCGCCTTCGAGTTCTGTCTCGTCTTCGATGTACTTGTTGATGCGCAAGCTGTGCAAGTGGGCTTCGTGCGGGTGATCGCCGAGCTCGGTCAGCACCACATGACCGCCATCCTCCGAAATGGGAACGGTGAGGGGGTCTTGAATGTGCATCTCCATGAGGTGCCCAAAATGGTGGTCCATGTAGACCCGCTCACCCGCAGGCAAGGTCAAGGCATCTCCGTCTGGGGTCGTGATGGTGACCTCCTTTGCCAAATTGAAACAACCTCCGCTTCCGTGGATGAAGTGGCTCCACTCCCAAGCTTGTGAGCCTAAGAAGAAAATACCGCCGATGACTGTCAAGCCCATCCACTTCAGCACACCTGAACGGTCGTTCCTGTGTCCGGCTTCTACAGCCAGCACCATGGTGACAGAGCTGACGATCAGGATGAAGGTCATGAGCGCGACGTACGCGAGTGGATACTCTCCCTCCAACCCTGGCAGGGCGCGGAAGGCCTGTTCCCCAATGGGCCATGGGTCTACCGAGCTCGCCCGCCAAAAGGCGTAAGCGATCAGGAGTCCTCCAAACGTCAAAGCGTCTGATACGAGGAAATACCACATCATCATTTTACCGTAGCTCACGCTAAACGGCGAGCGGCCTCCTCCCCAGAGGACCTCTTTAGAAATTGCTGATTTTGCCTCTCCGGACATGACGCTGATTTGCGCGGCAATATTACGTCATCCTCAATGGATGAGGAAGAGGAATGCGAACAGGTATACCCACAAAAGGCCTAAGAAGTGCCAGTAGACACCACCAGTGTGCAATCTGATGGTGTCTTCGGGGTGAATTTGACCCTTTAGAATCCGAATTCCGTTGACCAAGAGGTAGGCCAGGCCGAGGGCCAAATGGAACAGGTGGATGAGGATCAAAATGAACAGGTATCCTGCTGAAGAATTGGAAGTGCGCACCACGTCGAGGGTGATGTCCCTCGCCATCAGGACATCATCAGAGGCAAAGAGCTGTTTGGTTTCTGGCCGGTAGTTCAGCGGTGTGCCATCTTGTTCAATGGTGAAGTCCGTGCCCCATTGAGCGGGTCCTTCAATGAGTTGGTCGATGCTGTTCCAGCGATAGGCCTTGGCGCCTGAAGCCAGTTCATCGACGGTCCATCCCATGCCCTTTTCTTGCAATTCACCCCATCCTTGGAGCTGCATCACGGTAAAACCGATGCCCAAAACAAAGGTGATGGCGAGGTGCACGAAGCTCGTCATGGTCTGTCCCTTTTTCATGGCCCGAAGGCTGAGCCACATGGGCAGAGAACTCGCCAAAATCAGCGCATTGCTGATCCACAAGGCGCGTGGTGCTTCAATGTGTACCCAGAATTGCCCCACGTTGGAGACGATGTAGGCAGATGTAAAGCCGGCAAAGAGCATGACGACAGCAAAGACGATGAAATACATCAGCATCTTCTTTGTGCGGTCGCGGACAGCGGGGTCGAGTCCTTCAAAGACGTCGAATTTCCGCTTGGGCGCTTCTGGAGAGGGGTCTGTGGTGTTCATGGCGTCGTGTGACATCAAAAGAACCGTTAGAGGGCCTTTGGGTTCAGGGCAACTTGTCGAGTACGTACGTGAGTTGCACGATAGGGAGGTACAAGAAGCTCGCGAACATCAATTTTCGTGCATTTTCCACCTCGAGGTTGCGCCAAAGACGAAAGGCAGGGACGCAAAAACCAAGGCCAGCGATGATGGCCACGACCAATGCCGTGTCTCCTACCATGGCTTCTCCTCCCGGCAAGGCCCACGGAAGTAAGCTCGCGGGAATACACAACATGGTGTACAGCAGAATTTGTCGCGCACTGGCGGCAGTGCGGCCTTCCTTGAACGGGAGCATGCGGTACCCCGCCTTGAGGTAGTCGTCATGGGCGACCCAGGCGATGGCCCAAAAGTGTGGGAATTGCCACATGAATTGCACGGCGAACAAGGTGCCGGGTTCGATTCCGAAGCGTTGTGTTGCCGCCACGTAGCCCAGCATGGGCGGGATGGCACCTGGGATGGCACCTACGAGCACACTGAACCCCGTGCGGGCTTTGAGAGGGGTGTAAGCGAGTACGTAGCTGAGCAGTGCCAAAAGCCCGAGCATTCCAGCGCGGATCCCGAGGTCAAACAAGGCAGCGAGCCCCAAAACCCCGGCCACAGTGGACCAGGTGGCGGCTGCTTTGATGGACATGCGCCCTGTGGGAAGTGGCCGGTTGGCGGTCCGTCCCATTTTGGCATCGTTGGATTTCTCGATGATTTGGTTGAAGCCATTGGACGCCCCTGTGAGCAAGTAGCCTCCGATGACAAGTTTCAAAAAGGGCACAAAGGCAATGGTATCAGCCCCCATAAACCAGCCGAGTACGGCGCTTAAAACCACGAACGTGCCGAGGCGAAGCTTGAAAAGGACGGCGATGTCCTTCATTAAGGTGGGGGTGGGCGCTGGAGTGGCCTTCATGGAGCGGTGGCGAAATTAGGGCGGCCCTACCAATCGGCACCCAAAAAGGGGCCTGTAGTGCGCAGGCCGAACATCAAGCGCATGGCGTTCTCCTGTTGAGGTCCGACGGCCGTACGTTGTCCCTCCCACCGCACAAAGCCCTGGACGTAGTTGGCATCGCCCAATGGCAGCTTGTGCGATACGTCCAATTGGATCAAGGTGAATTGACGGGCAGTACCTCCAAGCCACACGTATGTTTCCTCTGTGCGGTCAATGTCTCCAATTTGGGGCAGGGAGCCTGAAGGGGCCGATCCGATGGGGTCGTCTCCACGTTGTGATGCGGTCAGTCGGCCGTGAAAGGTCCATTCATTGCGTTGAATGTGGCCCTCCACACTTCCTTCGAAAAAATTGGCGCCCAAGGGGTGTGCCAGTGGCGTCAAGCCATGGATGTAGGCGCTGGTAGGGGTGTAGTGGCTGTAAGTCCAAGGCCGCACACCAGCGGCCTCAATGCGCCAAGCTCCTCGGGGATAGCCCCAATGTAGGCCCCCCAGCAATCCGTATTTGTTGCCCCACCACCCGGTCGAACCCAGGATTTCTGAAACGAGAAGCTCGTCGAGCAGCAGCTGTCCATAGAGATAGCGCGGGCCTTGGTCGACCGCTCCCAAGCGCCATTGCCCTTCGAGTCCCACGATGGCATTGTCGGAGCTTCCTTGGGCAAACTCCGTCGGTCTTAGGCTCGTCAATGGAAGCAAGTAATGGGGTTCGAAGGCACGTGTTCCGTCTTCTATGTTCCAAACGACGGCCCCCCATAGTGCCGCGGTGATGCGCCGGCCTAGGTCCACTTCGAGTCTGTGGCTGACGACCATGCGCTCAATGTTGGCGCGCAGCGGCCCCGATTCCGGAATCCAAAATCGGGGGTCGCCAGAGGCGTTTGGAGCGCAATGGATACTGGCGGACCCTTGTAAAGCCTCGATGCGATGGCGGTAGCGCAATCGGCCGCCGCCATCAAGACGGGTTTCTATGAAAGGAACGGGTGCCGCATGTCGTCCACGAAACAGGGAGCGCCTTCCCCAGCCGTCGTGGAGGGTGTCCCTGCCGAGTGATATTGTAAGGGAAGACAGGGGGGTCCAATCCCACCGAGCGCGGATTCGAGAAGCACCTCGGCCGGCATTCCCACGGCGGTCATAGCCCGCCTCGACAGCCCGCAACATGGGGGTTCCAGCGGATTGAATCAGGTCAAAGGTGAGGTGGCCTTGGTGATTTGGGGCCTTGGTCAGCACTGCGGCAGAGGCCATAAATGCCAGAACCCCATTGCGGTCTCTCAACGATGCAGTACCGCCCAACATTTGTGGGTGGACGTCAACGGTGACCTTCTTGGTAGTATCGGCTCTGTCTACTGCAGCGACAGTGCTTTGCGCCCTCAGTGCTGCCGGCATACAGGCGAAAGCCCAGAGTGTTATCATGACCAGCACCAGCCTCATGCTGCAAACGTAGGCGATGACGGATTGTGGAGGAGATTGAATTCTCCTGTGCCCAAGAGGGCAGGGGGTCTCAGTGTTGACGCGCTTCTTTCCTGCGCACAGCGCGGGACAAAACGCGCACCTTTTCCAAGGCAATGATGATCAAGGGCAAGGTAAAAGCACACGCGAGCAAAATGAAGAAGGTATAGGTGGCGTCCATGATTGGAATCCAGAACCCCAGGGCCACGATTGCGGCGGTATAGCCGTGGATAAAGAGCGCGACCTGCAAATGGGTCATGTCCAATTTCAACAAGCGGTGATGCAAGTGGCAGCGGTCTGCAGAGAATGGCGATTTGCCTTTGAGCAATCTCAATGAAAAAACCCTCAAAGTGTCCACCAGAGGATAGCTCAGCGTTGTCATGGCCAAAATCGGCAAAGACCTGTTCTGCCACATTTCGGGGACTTGATCGGTGGGCGTTTGAATGATGCTTGTGGCCATCACGTAGATGAACATTCCCAAAATGAGGGAGCCGCTGTCCCCTAAGAAAATGCGTGCCGGCGTGATGTTAAACACCAAGAAAGCGGAGAGTGCCCCAGCCAGGGCCAGACAAAGGGTCGCCAAATCATTCTGCCCTGTTGCTGCGAACCAAATGGAACAAGCGATGGCAATGAGCAAGCCATAACCGCCTGCCAGGGTATCAATACCATCAATGAGGTTGACGGCATTTACAACGACGATGTATACGAAAAGCGAAAATATTGGGGAGAACCAAACGGAAAGTTCATTCCAACCGAAGAGGTTGTGAAAATCATTAATGGCATAGCCTCCGCAGAGGATGAGAATGCAGCCTACGCAAATTTGCGCTGCTAGTTTTTTGATGGGATTTACACCCGTCAAGTCGTCTTTTAAGCCCAGGAAAAAAAGAATCAGAGAACCTGCGGCTAACCTCAGAAAAGAAATGGCTTCATCACCTTCAGGATGCACCAAAAGACAGGTGGTAAACAGCGTCCCTAAAAAGACCAATACACCCCCTAGTCGGGGAACACTTCGCTTGTGAATCTTGCGGTCTTCGGAGGGCTCATCCAGCAAATCCTTTTGCACCGCAAGCTGGATGAGCGAAGGCATTCCAAGCACTACAAAAATGAAAGCGACAAAAAACGATAACATGGTCCGGGGTCTAATTTAACAAAAATATCAGACGAGTCCCCTATTTTGTGCGCTCAATTTCATTGCAAGCTGTTTTAAGTTTTCGAACGGAATAGGTTCTAGTGGTTTTTTCTTGTTTTGAAAATGGACGTTGTCACCCCAAAAGACCACCATTTTTCGTTTGAATCGCCGTACCACCCAGGGGATTTCATCAAGCTGACGAAGGGGGCGAGCGGTACCAGGGGCGGCCATAAACGGTTGGGCTTCCGATGGCGTCGGGCTTCATGAGAAATAGGATCGGCAGCAGCAGCGGGAATTGTCAGCGTGGCTTTCCATGAAGGCTCCCATTCAGGTAAAATATCCGCATCGGCCCCCTCTGAATGGGGCAGGCCAATTTCTGCTGCGATGGTGAGCCCCATGATGCGCCATTCGGCTCCTTGAATGAAATAAGGGGTGAGGTTGGACCAACGGTCGATTCCCAAGCTGCTCCCAGGGATTCCGGGATGCAGTTCTCCTGGCACTGAGCGGTGGACAGGGGCGAGTTCGGACCACAAGGACCATTGGTGGCCATGTCGAACGTGACCAATCATGCCTTGCCACTTGGCTCCGTCCCATTCGTTTGGGCGGGCTTCATAGCGTTGATCCCGCCATGGATGACGCCGGAGTTGCCCGTACCAAGTGGACCGCCTGCGCCGCCATTGCACATCCAACCCTTGATGCCCTGTGAGGTACCAATTTGTTGCTGAATTCCGGGAATTGGGGAGGACCCATGGTGCCATGGCGCGCATCCATTCGGTTGCACCCCGTCCGTTTTGTGACCGCGCCGTGACATCGGTCCAGCGGGCGGTCATGATGGTGATGTCCAGGGATTGTCCCTTGCTCATGACGGATTTGGTGAGGCTGCGAATGCCGAGCCCCAGAGGTTGATAATGGCCTTCACGTGCCCCATTGGCGGGGAGCCGGTCCTGGCCCCTCTGTCTCGACTGGACCCATCGGTATGTCCAACCATGGCCTAAGTGGACTTCTGCAAGGAGATATGGTGCGGGCGCCCGGGCGCCGTTCCATAGAATGTTGCGCGCCCCAGGACCAAGTTCTGTGGCACCTAAGCCCCATTGCAGGCGTAGGTTGGGATGAATGTTGATGTCGAACCACACCTCTGCAAGGCTGTGGTCGAGCTTGTACAAGCCGCCCTCTGTGGGTCTAAGTTTTCCAGTCCCCATGCCGGGATAGGCTTGCGCATTGAGGATGGCTTCTGTCTCCGGCGAAACCAACACCCGTTGCATTTCCAGCACCTTTCCCCCAAAGCGCAGTTGCCCATCAATTTTTCCAGCGTAGCGCACTCCGCGCACGTTGCGGAAGCCTTGCTGGCTTTCACGGGGTACCTCACTCATTCTCTGCCGGTAATCCCTAGAAATGTCCAAAACGGGATCCAACGCTACTTGGATGGTTCCATCGCTGAATACGGCGTGTCGGTGCCACCAGGTATCCCGGCCTCCGAGTGTTTGGGGCAAGGTGCGCAACGTGTCAAAGGCGAGGGCACCAAACTCTGCGGGTGTGGTGAACGCCGTCATGCGACTGCCATTGGGCAGGCGGTCGGGTACGACAATTTGAGCCGTCATTTTGGGACAGGTGAAGCACAATAGCCCACACAACAAAGGGTAGAGTGCTTGCGGTAGAATGCGCGGTATAGCCTGTCGGTAAGCAGTGGTCATTTGGCGCGAACGGCGTCCGGTGCCTCTTTGAATTCTTGGTAAACCGCGGAAAGTCCGTGCTGTAGATCAATGGCATGCTTCCAACCCAACTGGTGGATGCGGCTGCAGTCCATCAGCTTGCGTGGAGTGCCATCAGGCTTGTCCGTGTCCCATTCGATTTTGCCGGTGAAGCCAACAATTTCACCAATGGTTTCGGCGAGATTTTTGATGGGTAGGTCTTCGCCGGTCCCCACATTGACGTGTTGCTTGCCGTTGTATTGTTCCATCAAAAACAGACAGGCGGTAGCAAGGTCGTCCACATGTAAAAATTCGCGACGAGGTGAGCCTGTACCCCAACACGACACAGAAGTGTCTCCGCGTTCTTTTGCTTCGTGGAACTTGCGGATGAGTGCCGGCACCACGTGGCTGTTGTTCAAGTCATAGTTGTCACCTGGGCCGTACAGGTTGGTAGGCATGGCCGAAATGAAGTTTGCTCCGTATTGGTCGCGGTAGGATTCGCAGAGTTTGATGCCCGCGATTTTAGCAATGGCGTATGGTTCGTTCGTGCTTTCCAAGGTGCCGGTCAACAGGGCATCTTCTCGAAGAGGTTGGTCGGCCAGTTTAGGATAGATGCAGCTCGAACCGAGAAAAAGCAACTTCTCTACGCCGATGGTGTGTGCGGCGTGGATGATGTTGGCCTCGATCATCAAGTTGTCATACAGGAAGTCGGCCCGGTATATGTTGTTGGCTTGGATGCCGCCCACTTTGGCTGCTGCGAGAAAGACATGCGTGGGCTTTTCGCGCTCCATCATGGCTTGGACAGCGGCCTGATTGCGCAGGTCGAGTTCAGCGCTGGTGAAAGTGATCGGGTCCGGAAACCCTGCGTTGTGCAAGGCGCGACAGATGGCGCTGCCGACCATGCCGCGGTGTCCGGCCACATAGATGCGGGAAGAGGCGTTCATCACGGACACAAAGTTACGGACTTAGCGTTGCGCCGTGTGCCGTGCAAAGGCGTTGGACAAGGCGTTGAAGGCCAAAACCAACGAAACGATGCAGGCGCCGGGCACGAGGGCCAAATGTGCATGCCCTGTGAGGATGGCACCATAGTGGTCTCGGATCAGGTTGCCCCAACTCGGCATGGGAATTTGAGCCCCAACGCCCATGAAGCTCAGGCCGGCTTCGATGAGTATGGCGGCTGCGAAGTTGGCCGAAGCGATGACGGCGATGGGTCCGGTGAGGTTGGGCAAGATGTGCAAGAAAACAATGCGTGGCGTGGAAAGGCCAAGTACCCGTCCTGCTTCGACCCATTCTACATGGCGCAGGGCGATGACTTGCCCGCGCACAACACGTGCGACTTCCACCCACATGGACAGGCCAATGGCGAGGAAGACCTGCTCAAATCCTTTGCCGAAAGCCAGCGTCAGTGCGAGTACCAACAGGAGTGTAGGGATGCTCCAGACGACCTGTAACAACCAGCTTACAGCCGCGTCAAACCTTCCGCCCAAATATCCTGCGAGGGCGCCGAGTGGAATGCCAATGAGCAAAGAGAGGAGCACGGCCACCAGTCCGACGGCCAAAGAGAGCCCAGACCCTGCTACAACCCGAGAGAGGTAGTCCCTCCCAAACCGATCGGTTCCGAGAACAAAGGTTTTTTGACCGGGCAAGCCTTCTGGCGTCACGGTGTCGACGGCGGTGCCTGGGGCCAGCATGGACCACTCGAGGTGTTGATCGTTGGCGTGGCGGGTTGGATCAGGCCTCCACATCGCACTGGTGGTGGCGATGATGGTCCACAGTACAATCCATGTGGCGCCCATCAATGCGGTGGGTTCGGTGCGGAAAAAGGCGCGGACAGTTTGCACGTTCGAAAATTAGGCGGCAGTGCGGCCTTTCCACGGTGCTTTTCGGAACGGCATCAAAAGAAGGGTGGTGATGATGAAAGGAGGGTGGAGGGCCGCAAGGATGACAAGCGTTCCCCATCGACGGCCAACTGCCCTGCCGTCAAAAATCCCATAGGCCCGTCCTACTTGGTGGGTGTAGGCCATATCTATGACGGCTTTGGTGGTCCAAAATGCCAAACCGAACAAGGGTTGAAGCACCAACATGATGGTGCCAAAAAGGTGGACTCCCGCGATGATGATGGACACCCGCCGCGCTTCAGACAATGCCTTGGGATAGGCCTTTGCCTTGGCGCCCCATCGAATGCGTTGGTCCAAAAGGCTCCACACATTTGGCATGGGTGCAGCGGAAGCCATGGAATCGAGTTGGCCACACCAGCCCACGCGATGGCCGTCGCCGCGCTTGATCAGGGCGGCCAACGAAAACACATCGTCTCCGCTAGCGAGCTCTTGTCGCAGCTGATCGTGGGGAAAGGCGGAGGCGCGCCAGACCCAGGCTCCACCGCTGGCCATCGCGGGACGCCCGCGCCGTGCGGCGGCCACAGCCCAGCCTTGCATGGCCGCAAAGTCCAAAGCTTGGAGGCTCTCAAATACAGTGGACGGAGCTTTTTTGGCGCTGTACGCAAGACGCAAAGGCAGCAGCAGCATGTCGGTTTCGCTGCCTCGGTTTTGAATGTGCTGTCTAACACTGCGGATAAATTCGGGACCTACCCGCACGTCGGCATCGACCTGGATGACCCACGGGTGAATGGCCGCTTTGATCCCCGCCGACAAACCGGGCTTCTTTCCTGTGCCCGGATTGGCCATTGTTCTGACGGAAAATGGCAGGTTTTGGATGGTGGAAATGACTTGGGTTGTGCCGTCTGTCGAAGCATCATCGACGATGATAACCTCGTCGGGTGTGTCGGCACCCATGGCCAGATCGGCCAATAAATGGGGGAGTGTGACGGCTTCATTGCGCACAGGCAAGACCAACGAGATTTTTGGTGGCACCTTTTGCGGCGCCTTTGGGGACTCATGGCCTACAGAAAAGGCTCCCTGGAAACCACGTGACCACCTTGCGACCTGAATCAGGTGCAGCAGCAAGAAAAGAAATGCAGTGAGGATCAGGAGCGCAGCAATCACGCCTCCAATTTCGACAGGAAACCTTTGCGTTCACGACATGCAATGGCGTGCCAGACCAACCCGACTACGGAAGGAATAAACAGGTTGATGATCCACAGTGTCAAAGTGGCCCCAACTATGGCTGTTGTGTCTGCAGCGGTGGGTGCTTCAATGACAAACAAGGCTGCGGCTTCTCGAATTCCAAGGTCGCCAAAAGCGGGCATGGGGGCTAAGCTGGTCATTCCCCATGTGAGAACAGCGCCTTGTCCTTGAGCATAGAATCGATCGATATCATGGCCCCAAGAAGACAAGTGCCCGAAGGCGTTTAACGTGAGTATGAATTGACTGACCATTACCAGAAAGCGTAGAACGCTCAATGACAGCGCCCGCTTTCTCCTAATGACTGGGATTTTCCGGCTCTTTCCCCAATCCCCCATCCAGGGTTTGTTCCGGAGGTACAACCAAAATTTGGGGCTCCACCCAAGGTAGAGGCAGAGGGAGACGGCGGAGAGGAACAAGACGGAGCTTCCTGCCAGGAAATAGTGCATGCACAGCAATCCAAAGGCCGCTGCTGTAATCGTGCACCACCATTGGGCAACGCTGGCCGTCGCAAAAGCGCGGATGGCCATATTGCGTTCGCTGGTTCGGACAGCGGCAACCCGACCTACACCAGCGCCCAATCGGAAGGGGCCAATCATACTCCATGCGGTTCCATAGAGGACCTCCCTCATGCGTCGCGGCATGCGGGCCCAAGGCATCAACTCTGCCCATTTAAAAGACTCCAGCCACCAATTGATGGGAACCAAGGCAACGGCCGCAAAAAGGGCGCCTGAATAGATGGTCCACTCCCAAGCTCCTGATGGCAGGCTGGACAATTTTGCGTAGAGCCAAAACCCGCAAAACACAAGCGGCAAAAAGAACAAAAGACCCCACTGCACAGAGGTCGGCAGACCCCAATTCAAGGGCCGCTGCTTCTGGTGTGTTCTACCTAGCTTTTGGCCAAGTGTAGCGGATGTTTTGGATGCCATAGACACTCTGTAAAGCTACAATGAGACGTCCAAACACACAGATTATACTATTCTTTTAATCCTTATAATTTGTAGACGTAGAGCACCAGTTCTGCTTCGAATGATTTTCACACCCTTTGTTATTGGTTTTCATGTAAATGGTGCTTTCCGGTAGTCAACTTGTGTCTGTTCGGTGCCACCTTGTGAACGTGCAAGGCGGACCTACCATCATTTTAGGCATAGACCCAGGAACGACCATTATGGGATACGGTGTGGTCCGAGCTTGGTCCCGCAATCGGGTGGAACTCTTGGAGATGGGGGCGCTCCACTTGGCCAAGGTCAAAGACCCTGCTCTCAAGCTGCGCCGAATACATGACCGATGTGCGGGCCTGATCGAAGCCCATGCCCCCGACCATTTTGCTGTGGAGGCGCCCTTCTTTGGTAAAAACGTGCAGTCCATGCTCAAGCTGGGCCGCGCTCAAGGTGTGGCGTTGGCTGCAGCCCTCGTTCGTGACGTTCCCGTGGCAGAATACGCTCCGCGCCGTGTCAAGCAGGCCATCACAGGGTCGGGCGCAGCATCAAAGGAACAGGTCGCCGGAATGGTTCAGCGCACCCTCAATATTCCCGATGCGGACATGCCACGCCACTTGGATGCTACCGATGGCCTTGCAGTGGCCCTCTGCCACCTCTACGAAATGGGCACGCCCACCCTCGGCGGAAAAGGCGGCGGCTGGGCCGCCTTTGTCCGCGAAAACCCCGGCCGCACCCGATAGGCAAAACCCTTAGTCTTTGGCGACGTCGGGGGTCAGGAGTGTTTGGGTGGGGAAGGCAAAGTCGAGTCCGGCGGCATTGAAGCGCTTGAGTGCTTCTAAGTTGACGGCGCTGGGGTCGTTGGCCCAATGGCCCTCTTTCTTGACGTAATACAACATCTTGATGTTCAGCGAAAAGTCGCCAAAACTCTCGAACCAAATGGTGGGGTCGGGCTCAATGGTATCGGAACGCTCTGCCACGATTTGCCCCAATATGCCCATGGCCTCTTGGACCCGCTCAGGGGTGGTGTCATAGGTGAGTCCAAGGGTGAGTGACACTTTGCGGGAAGGTTCAATGGTAACGTTCTCCAGAAAGGAGTCTGTGAATTTGAAATTGGGAATGATGACTATCCGACCCGCCAGGGTGCGAAGGCGCGTCGACCGCAATCCGATTTCTTCAATGGTACCGTCGTAGCCGGAGATTTGGATGCGGTCCCCCACTTTAAAGGGCTGGTCCACAAATACGGTAATGCCCCCGAACATGTTGGAGACAAAGTCCTTGGCGGCCATGGCCAACGCCAAACCTCCAATGCCCAATCCGGCAATCAAAGCGCCGACATCATAGCCAGCATTGTTGAGGGCGAGGATCAGTCCAAACGCCCAAATGCTCGAGCGCAGTCCCTTGCGGAGGATGGGACCGAACTGGTCCATCATACTGCTCTCCTTTTTTAGGGTGAACGGTACAAAGAAGTTCAGGATGACGGCGTCTACCAAGCGCGCAATGCCCCATGTTACGTTCAAGGCGTAGGCCACTTTCATGGCGGCATCGACAAAATGGTCGACCCCGTCGCCGAAGGTCAACTGCCCATATGCGGTCCTCAAAGCAATGATGGTGAGCGCCAGTACCAGCGGTTCTTCCAACTTGTCGACGATGAGATCGTCGAGGTTAGAGCGGGTTTTTGAGGTGATGCGGCGGGCGATGTTGCCTACAATTTTGTAGAGCAAACGGGCGACAATGATGCCTCCAATGGCCCAAGCAAGTGCGATCAGCCAGTGCTCGAGTGTATTGCCGAGAAAAGTGTTCTGGAGGATTTCCATAGCGTTGTGAATGGGACTGCAAAATGCGCCATTCCTATGAAATGCCTCGTTTTTAGAATCCCAGGCTCAAGCCGCCTCGGAAAGTGGGGTTGTCATAAGGACTGGCCGGGTTCTCCGTCACATCGTAAAGTATTGTGAAACCTGCGCCCAGCCGGTCGCTGAGTCCCCGGTAGTAGCCGACTCCGAGCCAAAGTAGCTGGTCCCACCTGCGAGTGGGGGGTTCAATAAAAGCTCCGGATTGCTGGTTCACGTGTTCCCATTCAGCGTGCGCAAAAATCCGGGTGACCAAGCGGTGCCGTGCAAAGACGTTGCCACCATAAATCTCGTTGTCGATGTTGCCGAAAGCCTGCTTTAATCTTTGGAAGTAATAGGTGCTGCCCACGCCAACGATGAGGTCTTGATTGAGCCGGTATCCAATTTGGGGAGAAAGACCAATCAGGGTATTGTTTCCAAGTTGCAATGCGCCATTGCCCCCGAACGTGAGCCGCTCTTTGAAAGACCGTTCCGTGAATTCTCGCTTGTCTACACCTGTGATTTCCCTTTCGCGCTCCTCGGAATCAAACCACCATTCGTTTTGGGCATTTGTGGCCCATGACATTCCTAGACAACAGATGAGAACAACATACCGCATGATGCTCCGAATTTACACCGGTATCTTAGCATCATGGCAGCAGGACAGCAGGATGATTTGGCCTTTGGGCCCGACATGAGGATGGGTTTTTTGGGTGGAGGCCAGCTGGGCCGGATGACCATCCAAGCGGCCCTGAACTTGGACCTGCGCATCGAAGTGCTCGATCCAGACCCGCATTGTCCCTGCGCCCGCATTGCCCATCAGTTTACGCAGGGTGATTTGAATGACGCCGAAGCGGTAATTGCTTGGGGGCGCAATTTGGATGTGGTGACGGTGGAGATTGAAAACGTCAGTACTGAAGGGCTGACTGCGCTCAAAGCGATGGGCGTTCAGGTTTTGCCGGACCCGTCGCACCTCGCCCTCATCCGAGACAAGGGGACGCAAAAGCAGTTCTATGCAGATCACGGCATTCCGACATCTGATTTCGTTTTGATTGAAGATGGCCGCGCCGAGGTGTTGTCCAGGGGACTGCCCGTGGTGCAAAAGCTGCGAACGGGCGGTTACGACGGTCGCGGTGTTCAGGTGATTCGCACGGAAGAAGACGCGCGGTATGCTTTTGATGCGCCTTCGCTTCTTGAAGACGCGGTAGACATTGAGAAGGAGTTGAGTGTGATTGTGGCGCGTTCCACAACAGGGGAGGTTAAAACTTACCCTGTGGTCGAGTCGGTGTTCAACGCGCTCAACTTGGTGGATTACCTCGTCGCTCCGGCGCGCATTTCTGAGGCTGTAGAAGCCGAGGCCCGCCGCGTAGCCTTGTCGGTTGTCGAGGCCATGGATTTTGTCGGCCTTTTGGCGGTGGAGCTTTTCCTCGACAAAGGGGGCAGGATCCTGGTCAATGAGGTGGCCCCCCGCGCCCACAATTCAGGCCACCACACCATCGAGGCCTGCGGAACGTCTCAATTCGAACAACACCTTCGCGCCATCCTTGGCCTGCCTCTGGGCGACACTGCCCAGCGTTCGGCAGCAGCCATGCTCAACCTGATCGGCGGAGAGGGCGCCAATGGCGTTCCGCTCTACAGCGGCTTGGCGGCGGCGCTGGCCGAACCCGGACTGCACCCGCACCTCTACGGCAAGGCCACGGTCCGCGAGGGCCGGAAGATGGGCCACATCACCGTGTTGGCCGACTCCCCTGATGCCGCTGAGCAACGCGCCCTCGCTCTACGCGACCACATTTCCACAGTTCACGCACATTGAGCTGAACCGGTCCGCCTCCGTGCTACCTTCGGTTCATGCGTCAGTATCTCGACCTGTTGCAAAAGCTCCTCGATGAGGGGAAAGAGCGCCCGGACCGCACTGGAACCGGCACACTCGGTCTGTTTGGTCACCAGATGAGGTTCGACCTCTCGGAAGGCTTTCCTGTGCTCACCACCAAAAAGCTCCACCTGCGCAGCATCATCCACGAACTCCTGTGGTTTCTGCAAGGCGACACCAACATCGCTTACCTCCAGGAAAACGGGGTGCGCATTTGGGATGAGTGGGCCGATGAGGATGGGAATCTCGGGCCCGTGTACGGCTATCAATGGCGGTCTTGGCCCAACCCGGGTGGCGGCCACACGGACCAGATTGTTGAGCTTGTCGATCGCATTAAAAACAACCCGTACAGCCGCCGTCATGTGGTCAGTGCTTGGAACCCCTCTTTTATTGAGGAGATGGCGTTGCCCCCCTGCCATTGCCTGTTCCAATTCCATGTGCAGGATGGCCGGCTGAATTGCCAGCTCTACCAACGCTCCGCAGACACCTTCCTTGGTGTTCCGTTCAACATCAGTTCCTATGCGCTGCTTACCATGATGGTGGCACAGGTGTGCGACTTAGAGCCTGGTGATTTCGTCCACACTTTTGGGGACGTGCACCTGTACTTGAATCATGTTGATCAAGCGCACGAGCAGTTGTCCCGGGAGCCCCGCGCTCTGCCGACGATGCGCATCAATCCGGACGTCAAGGACCTTTTTGCCTTCCGCGGCGAGGATTTCGAGTTGGTCAACTATGACCCGCATCCGCACATAAAAGCCGCCGTGAGCGTCTAACGTATTCACTTCTGTAGCATGCGTGTCTCTCTCATTGCGGCGGTTGCGGCCAACGGTGTCATCGGCAAGGACAACGACCTGATTTGGACGTTGCGCGATGACATGGCGTTTTTCAAAACGACGACGAAGGGCCGTCATGTGATCATGGGCCGCAAGAATTGGGAGAGCATCCCGGAACGGTTCCGCCCGCTGCCTGGTCGCCCCAACATTGTCTTGACAAGGGATGAGGCCTACTCGGCTGAAGGTGCCATGACGTGTGCTTCGTTGGCGTCAGCCCTAGACCTTGCCCGCGAGTCGGGTGAAGAGGAGGCATTTATCATTGGCGGGGCCCAGATTTATCGCTTGGCGCTGGAAGCTGGCGTCGTCGATACGATGTACCTGACCCACGTAGAAAAGGCTTTCGAGGGGGATACCTGGTTCCCGGATTTTGATGCTGTGCAGTGGAACGCGCAGCCCATGTTTAGGCATGTGGCCGATGAACGCAATGAGTGCGCTTTTGAAGTCTGTCGCTACGATCGGATCGCCATGGAAGCCACGGCTTCATGATCGGTAGGGCCTTTTCAGCTGCCCTCATTTTCTGCGTTCGCGCCTATCAATTGTTGTTGTCGCCATGGCTCGGGAAGAACTGTCGCCATGAGCCAACGTGTTCGGCTTACATGATTCAAGCTTTGCGCGAATGGGGCCCAATCCGCGGGCTGTGGCTCGGGATTCGGCGGATTTCCAAGTGCCATCCGTGGGGGCCATCAGGGTATGATCCAGTGCCCGCAAGACCTAACAAGGGTGAAGCCGGTGGTGGGCAGCAGGATGCGGGTTAATTTCGCAGCATGAAGCTCATTAAAGTGTTGGCCTCATTGGCCGTTGCCGTTCTGATTACTTCTTGTGGAGGCCCACAGGAGAGCGAGGCCATCAAGGAGGCCAAAAAATTGCACGAGCAATTGGTGCGCATCAGTGGAGACCTCCACGATGAATTGATGGTGGCGATGGCGCCGTTGGAAGGCCAAATCGATTCGGCGATGATGGTGGGAGACACCTTGTTGGCCGCAGAACTGGCCAAGTTGGAAGGCCAATTGGACCGTATTGATGTGCGTTTCCATGATTGGTCTGAGACGGTGGTGGAGATTCCGGGGCAAGCTTGTAATCATGATCACGGCGATGCCGGTCACGATCACAGCCATGACCATGAGGGCCATGACCATGCAGATCACGAAGGCCATGACCACAGCGGGCATGACCACGACCACGATCATGGAGCCACTTTGCCAGAGGGCCTGACCGATGCGGAGATCTTGGAAATTCAAGCGGCCCTCAAAACTGCTTTGGACAGCCTTAAAGCGGACTTTCAACGCATCGTGGAATAATGGATCCTTTTGGATTGCCTTTTCAACCCAGCCGCCCACGGCGGAACCGGCGCAATGCTGCGATTCGCGGATTGGCAAGGGAGAGCCGTTTGCACCCCGAGCAGTTGATTTACCCGCTGTTCTGCGTCGACGGTCAGGGTATCGAAGAGCCCATTGCCAGCCTTCCCGGGATGGCGCGGCTGAGCGAGGACAAATTGCTCGCTGAGATCGAACGGTCTTGGAACCTGGGCATCCGGAATTTCTGCCTCTTTCCGGCGGTCGAAGAGCATTTAAAGGACAAGACCGCCAGCCACAGTTGGGCCGACGACAACTTCTACCTGCGCATCGCACGCAATGTCAAGGAGCGCTTTCCGGAGTGCAGCTTGATGAGCGATGTGGCCATGGATCCGTACAGCTCAGATGGGCATGACGGTGTGGTGACAGAGGACGGTCGGATTGACAATGAGGCGACCCTGCCCATTCTCGCCCGGATGTCTGTGGCGCAGGCTCAGGCTGGTTTCGATTGGATTGGACCGAGCGACATGATGGACGGCCGCATCGGTGTTATCCGTGAGGCCCTTGATGAGAATGGGTACCATGAGACGGGCATCCTCGCCTACACGGCCAAATACGCGAGTGCGTTCTACGGTCCGTTTCGCGAAGCTTTGGACAGTGCGCCCAAGTCGGGAGACAAGAAGACCTACCAAATGGACCCTGCCAATGTGTCGGAAGCCTTGCGCGAGGTGGAGCTGGACGAAATGGAGGGTGCGGACATCGTGATGGTCAAGCCCGCATTGGCCTACCTCGATGTGATCCGCGCGGTCAAAGAGCACACGTCGTTGCCGGTGGCGGCTTACAATGTGAGCGGCGAATACGCCCTCGTGAAGGCCGGTGCTGCAGCGGGATTCCTCGACGCTGAGGCGGGCATGCTGGAGGTCCTTGGTGCCATCCGCCGTGCTGGAGCCGATATCATCCTGACTTATTTCGCGCCTGAATACGCGGCTTGGTACCAACAGCAGCATGGCTGAATCCACGGCTAACCCTGCCCTTTTGGAGGAGGTGCGTGAGCGCCTGGAGTCCTTCCTTGCCGATGGAGGGCACCGGAAGACACCGGAACGCTTTGTTGTGCTGGAGGAGATTTATGCCAGGGGGGGGCATTTTGATGTGGACGCCCTTCAGGAGCGCATGAAGCAGCGTGGCGCCAAGGTGAGCCGAGCCACGCTCTACAATACGATTGAACTGCTGCTCGAAGCCGGTTTGGTGCGCAAACACCGCTTTGGCGAGCAGAGCCAATATGAGCCGGGCTATCCCTCTCGGCAGCACGACCACATCATCATGGACAATGGAGAGGTGCTTGAGTTTTGCGACCCCCGCATTCAGCAGATCAAGGCCACCTTGGAGGAGCACTTTGGCATAGAAATCCTCCACCACGCCCTCCACATCTACGCCCGCAAAAAATGACCTTACGTCTGCTCATTCTGCTCGCACTGGCGACGCCCACCTTATTGGCTGCCCAGCAGCAAGTGCCGACCAATGTGGAGCTGCACCGTGAGGGCCAAGAACCCAAAGGATACGCGCCGTGTGAGCCTTCCATTGCGATAGACCCTACCAACCCGGACCGCATTGTAGCGGGCGCCGTATTGGACTATGTCTATGTGAGCGAGGATGCGGGCAAGAGCTGGAGCCGCGACAGGTTGACATCGAAGTTGGGCGTTTTTGGTGACCCTTGCGTTGTGGCAGGGCCGCAAGGCGACTTCTATTATGCCCATCTGAGTGATCCAGCTGGAGAGGGCTGGCGTTCCGACGCATTGTTGGACCGCATTGTCGTTCAGCACAGCAAGGCAGGCAACGCTGTTGGTGAGCGCTGGAGCAAGGGTTCTGGAGCCGGTTTGAATGGCACCAAAGACCAAGACAAAGAGTGGCTGGCGGTGAGCCCGAGTGGCGATCGTGTGGCGCTGTGTTGGACGGAATTCGACCACTATGGCAGTGAGGCTGCCGGGGACAGCACGCGCATTTTGTGCAGCACGACGGGCCGCAAGGCAAAGAAGTGGTCTGAGCCTGTCAGCGTGAGTGCGATGGAGGGAAATTGTTTGGACGGGGACAGCACCGTGGAAGGGGCTGTTCCAGTCTGGATTGATGAGATGACCCTGGGGGTCGCTTGGGCCCACGGCGAGCACATCCGTTGGAACGTGAGCGAAGACGCCGGCGTGACTTTTCGCTCCTACGAGCAATACATCGCGGACATCATTGGCGGTTGGGACCAGGTGATTCCAGGCATCGGCCGCGCCAACGGCATGCCGGTGACCGGAGTGGCCCGCGAAGGAGTGCACGCCGGAAGGGTGTATGTGAATTGGACCGACCAGCGCAATGGGCCGTTTGATACGGATGTGTGGATCATTTGGTCGGACGACAAAGGAAAGACGTGGTCGGAGCCTGTTCGGGTCAACAACGACCCTCCAGGCAAGCATCAATTCTTCACTTGGATGGCGGTCGACCCGGTGACGGGCCATGTGCACATCGTCTTTTACGACCGCCGCATGAGCGACCGCACGGCGACCCAGGTCTATGTGGCGACGTCTGCCGATGGCGGAAAAAATTGGATCAACCACCGCGTGAGCGAGACGGCCTTTGTGCCGTCCGAAGAGAGTTTCTTCGGTGATTACAACAACATCAGCGCATATGGTGGTCGGGTTCGCCCCATTTGGACGCGCAATGAACAAGGCATTCAGAGTATCTGGACGGCCTTGATGGAAGACCGCTAAAACCCACGGCTACCTTGGCTACATGAGCTCCGAGGTCAAACGCGTTGCCGTTACGTGCGGTGGTTTTTCTGGCGAGGCTGATATCAGCCGAAAGAGTGCCGCCATGGTGGTCCAACACATGGACCGAACCCGCTTTGTGCCGACTTTGGTGCACATCGCCCGGGATGGATGGTTTGCTGAGGACCAAGACGGTCAGCGGCACCCCGTCAATAAGGGGGACTTCACGTGGGAGGATGGTGCCGGTGGTCACCACAGTTTTGATGTGGTGTTTGAGATGGTGCATGGCACACCAGGAGAGGATGGGCGGTTGAGCGCATATTTCGACCTGATTGGACTGCCCTACACCGCTTCGCAGCCCCGCACTTTGGCCATTGGTCACCACAAAGCTTGGACGACGGCTTTGCTGGCCCGCTTTGGTCATCCGGTCGCAGAAGCGGGCATCTTTCACGTGGACGTGTTGGAGACGCTGGATGCTCAAGCCGAGGCGCTAGCGGCCAAATATGGCCTACCCTGCTTCGTCAAAGCTTGCGAGAGTGGTTCCAGCATTGGGGTGACGCGGGTCGATGAGCCTGGTCAATTCAGGGCTGCTTTCGAAGCCGCCTTCGAAGCCAGTTCTGCGGTGATGGTGGAGTCTTTCCTCGATGGCCGCGAATTCACCTGTGGGGTGATTCCCTCAAAGCCCGGAGGAGAACCACGGTTCCTGCCCGTCACCGAAATCATCAGTGACAACGCTTTCTTTGACTACGAAGCCAAGTATGCGGGTAAGAGCAGGGAAGTCACTCCCGCAGACATTGAGGCAGAATTGACCTTGGATATTCAGCAAAGGGCGCTGGCTGTTTACTTGGATCTGGACTGCAGTGGAATGGCCCGCGTAGACTTTATCCTCCATCAGGGTACGCCGCACGTTGTCGAGGTCAATACGGTTCCGGGCTTCTCGGAAATGAGCATTATTCCCCAACAGGCCTTGGCGGTCGGCATCTCACCGAACGCGCTGATCACTTTATTGATTGACGACGCTTTGACGCGTCGGGACCTTTAAGTCGTTATTCTAAGCCTGCCGAATGCGTGCGGCGGTGGCGGCGAGGTCGTCTTGTGTGACCTTCATTTTGGGGCGCTCGAAGTTGATGTCGGCGACGCCGTTCAACGGGATCAAATGCATGTGGGCGTGGGGGACTTCCAGTCCAATCACGGCGAGGCCGACCCGCTCGCACAGGATGGCGCGTTCGAGCTGAAGCGCGACATCGCGGGCGAACACATTGATGCCGGACAGCACCTCTTCGGGCAGGTCAAAGAAGCGGTCGACTTCCAACTTTGGAATGACCAATGTGTGTCCTTCGGCCAGGGGCATGATGTCGAGGAAGGCCAGAAAGCGGTCGTCCTCGGCGATTGTGTGGCAGGGGATTTCACCGGCCACGATGCGGGAAAAGAGGCTGGGCATGGTGGTGGTGTGGTCGTGGGTATTGTGGATGTCGGCTGAGGGCCTCAGCCGCGTTCAATCTTGACGACCTCGAATTGTACGGCGCCGCCTGGGGTCTGGATTTCGGCGATTTCGCCGAGGGCTTTGCCGAGGAGTCCTTTTCCAATCGGGGATTCCACAGAAATTTTCTTCGCGGCGAGGTTGGCTTCGTTTTCGGCCACGAGGGTGTAGGTCATCTCCCTGCCGTTTCCGGTGTGCTTGACCGTGACGCGACTCAGGATGAAGGCCTTGGAGGTGTCAATTTGCGACTCATCGATGATGCGGGCATTGGCGAAGATGGCCTCGGTCTTGGCGATCTTGGCCTCGAGCATGCCTTGGGCCTCCTTGGCCGCGTCGTATTCGGCATTCTCGCTGAGGTCGCCTTTGTCGCGTGCCTCTGCGATTTGCTGTGAAATGGCAGGTCGCTCCACGGTCTTCATGTGGTTCAACTCGTCCTTGAGCTTTGCGTACCCCTCAGGGGTGTAGTATGAAACATCCGCCATGGCGGTAGGGTTTGTTCTTGTGGTTGAATGGCGCTTCGAGCTGGTCACCCCGCAGCGGCGGTGAGGCTGAGGCCAAAAAAAGAGAGGCCCTAAGGTCTCTCATGTGGTATAAGTTACAAAAGTCGGAGGAAACCCCCTCGGTTGCAAAGCCCGAGGGGGTGGCCAACGTTAAAAATTGTCGAGGTCAACGGGACGCATAACGGCGAACCACTTGATGATTTTCTCACCCGCGTTGGGGGTGTTGACGTGAACGATGTGGACGCCACCAGCGATGGGGACGTTCCGGTCATTTTTGAGGTCCCACTCGATGTAAGTGAGGGGATCGGCCTTGTCGAAGGTTCTGACGAGTGTCCCTGCGATGGAGTAGATGCGTACGGTGCATATTTCGGGCAGTCCGGTAATCTTGACGCGGTTGTCAAGTTTAGAGGTCTCGTATTGTGAGTACGCGTAGTAGGGGTTGGGAACCACACGTACGTTTTGGAGCGCATCGGAGAGCGTAGGGTTGTCACCTGTGAGGGTGGCAACGTCGGCAGTAGAGAAGCGGTACAACGGGTTGTTGTTGTTGGGCGTCCCTTCGATTTCGTCGACATCGGACCGGTCGTAGGCGTACCTGCGGTAGTCCTTAGCAACACGGAGCTTGATGCGGGTCTCGGTGGGGATGAGGCCATCCTCCACAGAGAGCATTTCAAACTCGGGGCTGGTGATGGATGAACCGACCCATCCGCAACCGCGCATGGCCTTTCGGTCATCGTTGGACCCGGCATCGGGGCCGAACTTCCCGTAGAGGTACTGACCGAGGTCGTAAGCAGGCACACGGCTGTCGTTGTCGTCGGAGTACTGCTGGTTGCGGAAGACATAGATCCAGTGTTGGCCACCGGCATAGACGTTTCCGAGTCCACCCTGCACGCGCGAGGAGGGGTTGAAGATCATGTCATCACCGTTGTCGGCGGATGCCCAGGAGTCTTCACCGAAGGCCATGTTGAGGCGCTCACCAGTCCCTACGTCGATGGCGTATCCTGGGAACCAGCTCATGCCATACTGCTGCTGACCGTTGAGGGTAGCGAAGTAGGGGTCACCACCTTCGGCTACAGTGCGTCCGTTCTTGTCGACCGAAGCATGGCGCCGGAGCCCCATTTTCTCTGGCGAACCGAGTGGGGTGTCCATGTCCTGAGCGAGGTCCTCGTTGGGCTGCATCTCAAAGACGGGGCACCGTGTCCACTTGGACTTGTCGGAGGTCATGACGACATCGACGTTGGGTGTTCCAGGGATGGCGTCGGTGATGGGACCGAGGTTCCACTTGAGGGATCCCGTTGTAGGCGCCACCACAGGATAAGGCGCCGTGGATCCGTCTGCGAAGGTCACATCGTCGGTCCAAGAGACGAGGCAGTACGGGGCCCAGGTTCCAAAGAGGACACCTTCCCACTGCTCCCCTTCGTCGTACGGCTGACCGGGCTTAAAGTCGTCAAAGACGGCCTCTTCCTCGGGCGTTCCATCGGGGGTTTCCTGCGCACCGGCGCGGATCCAGTTGAGCTCGTTGCCGATGCCCTCACGGTCGGGAATACCAAAGAACCAAGGCTGCTCGGGATCGGCAAACTCGATGGAGCCAGAGAGGGGCTCGGTGAAGGTTCCGTCGTTTCCGAAGACATACTGCTCCCAGGTGATGGCCAAGCCCCAGTCGAGCAAGAGCTGCTCGTTGCGGATGGAAATCGCCTCGTTGGAGGTGCGCACGGCGTCGAGGTCGTTGTCGGGGTCGCCGTCGTTGAGCCAAGTGAGGTTGGTCAAGGTCCAGAAGCACTCGTCGGCATCGTCCTCGGGATCGAGGTCGTCGTTGCCGAGGGCCAAGGCGAGTTCAAACTCGGCGTTGGGCACAGAGAGCGGATCGACCACGCGGACACCTACTGGGCCAGCGCCACGAACGTACTCGAGCTTCTCGATGAAGTTGTTCTCCAAGATCTTGTCCTCGCTGTCGCGGGTGATGTCGATGATGTGGGTGCCGTTTCCTTTTCCGGAAATCCGCGTCATCGCCACACCGTCGCCATAGGCCGCCGCCTCAATCGTTCCACCAGCCTCGGTAACGGGAGGGTGGGGCTCTCCTGAGAATACGCGAATCGAGCCCGTGGCTCCTTTTCGGGAGGGGATGTACGGGACGTCTTGGCCTGCGCCAGAATTCGGATTGAAAGGCTCGTATTCGTTGAAGCCATATGCGATGGCCATGAAGTAGTACTCCTTGTAATTGACCAAGCGGTTGTCCCCTTGGGCAAAGGCGTCGTTCACGATTTGGAAGCTGTGGCGCACACCGTTGTTTTCACCGTTGACCATCAGCGTAGGCACGGAAAATTCGATGACCGGATCGAAGGTGTAGTTCACGAGTTGGTCAATGTCGTTTTGAACATCGCACTGGGCGATGAGACGCGCTCGGTCAGGATTGATCAACTCGTCGGGTCCGACAGTAGCATCGACCAATTGATAGAGTAAGTATCCTTCAAACACATAGCTGCGGGCGGCGGTGTCCAAAAGGGTGCCGTCTGTTCGCAACGTGGGCGTACCGGGATCAAACACCTCATAACCCTCCTGATAGTTGTTGGACAAGGGGTTGTCGTTGGTCAGGAACAGCACCAATTCTTTGTCCAATTCCTGAATGGTCATGTCGGGCGCATCTGGGCCAGAGACGATTTCGAAGCAGTTGTCAAACAGGGCTTGGGCTTTGTCGTCTGCAATGCGGAGAAGCTCTACCGATGCAAAGGGGTCGCCGGCATCGGCCCTCGCCCATACCATGCCCACCGTGATGTTGTTGTAGTCGCCTGGTTCCAGGGTAAAGGGGCCGGCAGATTGCAGGAACAAACGGTCACCTGCGGGGTTTCCTGCTGTTTGCTCGGTCCAAGGCTCTACCTGTTGTCCAACGGTGCCCCATTGGTTGGGGTCGGTGTCGCCTGGGTACATGTAGTCGGCTGCGATGTCGAGGTTGGCACCGGAGCTTTCAGTGATTCCGTTACCGCCATACGCCATGCGCTGTCCGTTCTTCCAGAATCCGCGCATGTAGTTGTAGTAGTGCACGCTCTGACTCGGTTGGCCATCGATGCCGCTGGACCAATTGTAGTACAGGAATTTGCGCATGCCGTAGCGCTCGTTGTCAATGACACCATCGCCATATCCGATGCCAATGCCGCGGTAGGGGATACCCAGTGAGTCGACCGCGTCGGTAAATACGGACGTCAAGGGATTGTCGACCCCATCGGAATCCTGATAGGGTCCTTCAAAGAAGTCGATGCCCATGGCTGGCGGATGCTCACCATATCCAATGGAGTAGCTGGTGGCTTCGTCAAAAGCATCGCCATTGTAGCTGTACCCGAGTCCGCGTTGGACATCACATCCGACGTAGTCGTCCACGTGCCCCCCCAGGTCGCAGTCGACCCATTGAGAGAAGAAGGTGTTGGTCAACGTCTGCGTGCCTTGGTTGATCAAGACGTAGTTGCAGAACGTCATGTTGTTGATCTCGTCGTTGGTCGAGAAGGCAAAACTCTGTGCACGGATTTCCATGCCGATGGGCTCTCCCAAAGATTCTGTGTGGACGTTCCCTTTGTCGTTAAAGATCCAGTAGTAGGTCTGGTCTCCGTAAAGGGGGACGCGGTCCTCGCGCCGGCGATTTCCACAGTCGATTTCTTGGAGGAAGTCGTACCAGGGATAGTCTCCGAGTGTAGGGTCATAGCTGCCGTCCCCGTCGTAGTCGTAGAATGGAGCCAGGTAGTAATCCTGTTGACGCGCCACATTGCCGTGCGCGGGGTATTCAAAGAAGGAAGTCGGGATGGCGTATCCGTCTGGGAATTCTTTGTCGAGGTCGCAGGTGGGGTCGGCGGAACAGTCAAAGTACTGCCTGTGCCGCATGGCGTCTTGTCGCTCCGTGATGGAGAACCGGTCGTATGCAGAACAGGTGGACTCGTCGACTTCGGCAGCCCCGTCATTGGTAAGGGGTCCGGGCCAGAAGTCGTTGCCGTTGTTCCGGTAACGCGCTGCGGCAAGCTTGAGTTGCTGGTCGGGACTGATGCCTGCGAGCCACAAAGCACCGCCATAGACAACGCTGACTCCGGCCTCTTTGGGAACGACGTAGGCGCCTTTGTCTATGGAGCGGTTGTACCAGAGCGAGCCGCCATTTTCTACGAGGGCACGGACGTTGTTCCATTCCAAGTTCCGCAACGCTGTCGCTGGAGCGCAGGCTGCTGCAGTACCACGAGGTTGTGGGGCAATTACCGGGGATTCCGGCTGTTCGGTAAGAACACTTCGGCCTTTATCTGAGATAGGATGGCCGGGGGCGGCGTCCTGGCCGAAGCTGGCAAGGCATCCGCCTGCGAGGAGCAGGGAGAGGAGCGTTGCGCGCATGGGCCTCACATAGAGATGTTGAGCCCGATGCTGTGAATTCCGTCAAACGGGTTGGTTGTGCGGTATCCGTAGTGCAGACCAATGTAGCCTTCGCCGGAGGTCGGCAACTTGACACTGAATCCAGCACTCGGCCCGGTCATGGCTGTTTGCGCAGTTTCTTCCGCACCGAGGCCGTCCTCATAGAGGTACCCTGCGCGGATCATGAAGCGGTCTTTCAGACTCAGTTCCAGGCCACCTGCTACTTGGTCGCGGGTAAAGCTGTTCGAGGTGAATTGGCCCATGCCGCTGAGGGTCATGCTTTCTCGGCGCATCATCTCGTATCCGAACCCAATGTTGACCAAGGAAGGCAACTCGAAACGCTCGCTGCGTTGCATGATGGTCAAACCTGAAGGAGCGCCTTGTGGCGTTGCGGTCAAGGTGAGGCCGTCACCTCCATAGCGCATGGGTGCTCCCACGTTGCGGAGGGAGATGCCAAACTTCAAGCGGCCGTCATCTCCAGCGAGGTAACGGATGCCAGCATCGAATGAAACGCCATTGGCCCGCACGTTGCTGATGCTCTCCGAAATCATGCGCACCGTGAGGCCGCCGTAGATGCTGTTGGAGAATGCTTTGGCATAGCTGATTCCAATGTTCGAAAACGTGGGGCGATATGAACCAATACCACCTTCTGGCAAATCTTCGGTGGTGATTTCGATGTCACCAAACGTCATGCTCGTCACTGTGACTCCAAAGTGTCCACCTCCTACGGCTTGCACAAAGCCAAAGGAGTTGAGCTGGATGTCGGTTCCGACGAGGTACTGCTGGTTGCAGACAGCGAGTTCGGTGCGGTTGACGAACGCCAAGCCAGCAACATTGGAGAAGCTGGCTTCTACACCGGTCACGAGGGCGGTGTTGGCGCCAGCCACGCCTGAGCTCAAAGCCCAGGGCATGATCAGCAGCTGTCCGGCTCCGGCACTACCGGAACGGTCAGGGTTGCCAGCGTATGCCGGGGCCGCACAAGCGACCGCAAGCATCAGGGCGAGGGTGGAGGTAAGGATCCGTTGCATGATCAGAAGTTTTCGAGGTCAACGGGACGCATAACGGCGAACCACTTGATGATTTTCTCACCCGCGTTGGGGGTGTTGACGTGAACGATGTGGACGCCACCAGCGATGGGGACGTTCCGGTCATTTTTGAGGTCCCACTCGATGTAAGTGAGGGGATCGGCCTTGTCGAAGGTTCTGACGAGTGTCCCTGCGATGGAGTAGATGCGTACGGTGCATATTTCGGGCAGTCCGGTAATCTTGACGCGGTTGTCAAGTTTAGAGGTCTCGTATTGTGAGTACGCGTAGTAGGGGTTGGGAACCACACGTACGTTTTGGAGCGCATCGGAGAGCGTAGGGTTGTCACCTGTGAGGGTGGCAACGTCGGCAGTAGAGAAGCGGTACAACGGGTTGTTGTTGTTGGGCGTCCCTTCGATTTCGTCGACATCGGACCGGTCGTAGGCGTACCTGCGGTAGTCCTTAGCAACACGGAGCTTGATGCGGGTCTCGGTGGGGATGAGGCCATCCTCCACAGAGAGCATTTCAAACTCGGGGCTGGTGATGGATGAACCGACCCATCCGCAACCGCGCATGGCCTTTCGGTCATCGTTGGACCCGGCATCGGGGCCGAACTTCCCGTAGAGGTACTGACCGAGGTCGTAAGCAGGCACACGGCTGTCGTTGTCGTCGGAGTACTGCTGGTTGCGGAAGACATAGATCCAGTGTTGGCCACCGGCATAGACGTTTCCGAGTCCACCCTGCACGCGCGAGGAGGGGTTGAAGATCATGTCATCACCGTTGTCGGCGGATGCCCAGGAGTCTTCACCGAAGGCCATGTTGAGGCGCTCACCAGTCCCTACGTCGATGGCGTATCCTGGGAACCAGCTCATGCCATACTGCTGCTGACCGTTGAGGGTAGCGAAGTAGGGGTCACCACCTTCGGCTACAGTGCGTCCGTTCTTGTCGACCGAAGCATGGCGCCGGAGCCCCATTTTCTCTGGCGAACCGAGTGGGGTGTCCATGTCCTGAGCGAGGTCCTCGTTGGGCTGCATCTCAAAGACGGGGCACCGTGTCCACTTGGACTTGTCGGAGGTCATGACGACATCGACGTTGGGTGTTCCAGGGATGGCGTCGGTGATGGGACCGAGGTTCCACTTGAGGGATCCCGTTGTAGGCGCCACCACAGGATAAGGCGCCGTGGATCCGTCTGCGAAGGTCACATCGTCGGTCCAAGAGACGAGGCAGTACGGGGCCCAGGTTCCAAAGAGGACACCTTCCCACTGCTCCCCTTCGTCGTACGGCTGACCGGGCTTAAAGTCGTCAAAGACGGCCTCTTCCTCGGGCGTTCCATCGGGGGTTTCCTGCGCACCGGCGCGGATCCAGTTGAGCTCGTTGCCGATGCCCTCACGGTCGGGAATACCAAAGAACCAAGGCTGCTCGGGATCGGCAAACTCGATGGAGCCAGAGAGGGGCTCGGTGAAGGTTCCGTCGTTTCCGAAGACATACTGCTCCCAGGTGATGGCCAAGCCCCAGTCGAGCAAGAGCTGCTCGTTGCGGATGGAAATCGCCTCGTTGGAGGTGCGCACGGCGTCGAGGTCGTTGTCGGGGTCGCCGTCGTTGAGCCAAGTGAGGTTGGTCAAGGTCCAGAAGCACTCGTCGGCATCGTCCTCGGGATCGAGGTCGTCGTTGCCGAGGGCCAAGGCGAGTTCAAACTCGGCGTTGGGCACAGAGAGCGGATCGACCACGCGGACACCTACTGGGCCAGCGCCACGAACGTACTCGAGCTTCTCGATGAAGTTGTTCTCCAAGATCTTGTCCTCGCTGTCGCGGGTGATGTCGATGATGTGGGTGCCGTTTCCTTTTCCGGAAATCCGCGTCATCGCCACACCGTCGCCATAGGCCGCCGCCTCAATCGTTCCACCAGCCTCGGTAACGGGAGGGTGGGGCGAACCGCTGTACGTACGGATCGATCCAACGGCGGCTTTACGGCTGGCGAGGTATTGCTTACTCTGACCAGTCAACAGCACAGGATCGTAGGGCTCGTACTGGTTATAGCCATAAGCAATGGCCATGAAGTAGTAGGTCTTATAGTTGACCAAGCGGTTGTCACCTTGGGCAAAGGCGTCGTTCTGCACTTGGAAGCTGTGACGCACCCCTTCGTTCTCACCATTGACCATCAACGAAGGAACAGGAAGTCCCATCGTGGGGTCTTGGTCGAAGTTGACAATCAAGTCAATGTCGTCTTGCACGTCTACCTGTGCGATCAAGCGCGCGGCTTCAACGTTGTTGAGCTCATCAGGACCCACTTCCGAGTTGCGGAGTTGGTAAATCTGATAGCCTTGGAACACATAGCTCCGTGACAAGCTGTCGAGCAGCTCGTTGGAGCTGTTGTACTCGGGCACACCTGGATCGAACTTGGTGTACTGTTCCTGAAAGTTGTTCGAAATGGGATTGTCGTTGGTCAGATACAGGATCAACTCCTTGTCCAATTCCTGGATGGTAACGTCTGGAGCATCGGGGCCAGAGACGATTTCAAAGCAGTTGTCGAACAAGGCCTGGGCCTTGTCGTCTGCAATCCTCATCAACTCCACCGATGCGAAGGGGTCTCCGGCAGAAGCTCGGGCCCATACCACACCAACCGTGATGTTGTTGAAGTCACCGGGTTCGAGGGTAAAGGGTCCAGCAGCCTGGATAAAGCGGCGGTCAGCAGCAGGGTTGCCAGCGGTTTGCTCGGTCCATGGCTCTACGGGAAGTCCACCGGTTCCCCATTGGTTGGGGTCGGTTTCGCCTGGGAACATATAGTCACAAGCGGTTTCCGATCCTGTGATGCCGTTGCCACCATAGGTCATTTTCTGGCCGTTCTTCCAGATGCCGTTCATGTAGTTGTAGTAGTGAACGGGTGTGGTGGGCTCGCCGTTAATGGGGTCGCCAGAGTTGTTGTAGTAGACGAAACGCCGCATTCCGAAGCGTTCGTTGTCAGAAATGCCATCACCGTACCCGATGCCGATTCCACGGTAGGGAATACCCAAACTGTCTTGGGCATCGGAGAAGTCGAGCGTTAACGGGTTGTCGATGCTGTCAGCGTCTTGGTACGGACCCTCAAAGAAGTCTACTCCTACCGCAGGTGGGTTCTCACCATAACCGTTGGCGCCACAGTTCTCGTCGTTGGCATCACCGTTGTAGCAGTAGCCGAGTCCGCGTTGTACATCGCAACCAACGTAGTCGTCGTTGTAGCAACCGAGGTCGGCATCGACCCAAGAACCGAAATAGGTGTTCGTCAACGTCTGCGTGCCCTGGTTGATGAGCACGTAGTTGTAGAACGTCATGTTGTTGATCTCGTCGTTCGTAGAGAACGCGAAGGCTTGAGCACGGATTTCCATGCCGATGGGCTCTCCTTGGGACTCGGAGTGAACGTTGCCTTTGTCGTTGAAGATCCAGTAGAAGTTCTGGTCACCATACAAGGGCACGGGGTCCTCACGTCGGCGGTTCTTGCAGTCGATTTCCTGGAGGAAGTCGTACCAAGGGTAGTCTCCAAGGGTGGGGTCGTAGAAACCGTCTCCGTCAAAGTCAAGGAAAGGCGCGAGGTAGAAGTCCTGACCGAGGGCCGTGTTGCCCATAGCAGGATAGTCAAAGAAGCTGCTGGGGATCGCGTATCCGTCAGGGAATTCTTCGTCTACGGTTCCAGCTGTGACCGCCTCGAAGTACTGGCGGTGGCGCTCGCTGTCTGCACGCGTGGTGGTGTAGAAGCGGTCGTATTCATTACACGTCGACTCGTCCACCTCAGCCGATCCATCGTTGGTCAGTGGTCCGGGCCAGAAGTCGTTTCCGGAAGCCCGGAACTTGATGGCCGCCAGCTTGAGCTGTTGGTCGGGTGAGATGCCGCCCATCCACAAGGAACCGGCATAGATGGAGTGCACATTGCCGTCTTTGGGCACCTCATAAGCAGCGTTGCCTTGCGCACGGTTTTGCCAGAGGGAGCCTCCGGTTTCGACCAGTGCACGAACGTTGTTCCATTCGAGGTTCTTGAGGGCGGCTGCAGGTGCGCAAGCAGCAGCAACAGTTCGGGGCTGGGCTGCTCCGAGTGTGCCGTTGGTGTCGCCTGTGGCATTGGGTCCGGCAACGCCGGGTCCATTGGCGCCGACGTACTTGTACGCCATGGCATCACCGGAGGTGAGCAAGGCGGCGCCGAGGGCGATGGAGAGGATGCGGTTTCGTGTCATCTTCTGAAAGAGCTCTGGGTACATGGTGCAGATTGTTTGGGATCAGAAATCGAGCTTGACGCCCAAACGGATGGTGCGGGGCACCCCGAGGTTAAACGGATCGTCGACATACATACCGTAGTAGTTGCGGTATGCATCAGGATCGTTCTTCGTGTCAATCTGTGGCTGGTACTGGGCGGCGGCGAGGTAGCCGTCGTCGTCTGGGGTTCCCGTAAAGCGGTACACCCCTGTGATGTTCTGGGTGTTCAACAAGTTGGTGATCCAGAAATACACGTTGAGGTAGGCCTTCTTGGCGTCTTCCCCTTCTCCAAACGTGAGCTCAAAGCTCTTGTCGATGTTGGTGTTGAGGGTGACTTGCCAAGGCAAACGGCTTCCGTTCAAGCTGCCCTCGGTCGAGGGGCTGATTTCGCCTGTAATGGGCGTTGGGAAGACCTGCGATGTAAAGGGCGTTCCTGAGCCGAGGTTGGTGATCAGGTTGAAGCCAGTGTTGGCGAAGATCTGTGACTTGCCGATCATCGGACCGTTGTATGCCTCACCACTGCCGTAGCGGTAGTCGACGTTGAAGACGATGCGGTGGCGCTGGTCGTAGTTCAACGGGTTGATGCTCCGGAGGTTGGGCAATCCGGCGTTGATGAGCGCCAATGCGGTCTGGGTGGTTGAACCTGTTCCGTCTGCAAACTGCAGCGTGTAGTTGGCGTTCATGCGAACGTTGCCTGTGCGGCGCAGGTCGTAACTGACGGTAAGTCCCTTGACCGTTCCGAAGTCGAGGTTTCCAAAAGCGCGGTAGGGGCGGGGGAAGGCTCCGGTGAAGTTCCGCACCTGGATCATGTCACGCAGCTCCTTATAGAACGCCTCGAGCTTCAAGCTTGAAGTCTTGGAGAGCACTTGCTGGAATCCAATAGAGTAGTCCACTGTCTTCTCTGGGCGGAGGTTTGGATTGGCGATGAGTGCATCGCGGTTCCGCATAAACAAGTAGTCAATTGGGCTGAAGCGAATGCTCGATGTTGGGCGTTGCGTCAGGATGTCGTAGTGTGCAAAGAAGACCGCCTCATCTGAGATGTTGAATGAGAACGATACACGGGGCATGATGTTGACCTGTGGCTCATAGTCAGAGAAGGCCTTGGATGTCAAAGGCGCATCGGGATCGGTTTGCAACCAGGGTGCTGGGTACACCTCGTTTACAGCGAGGATATCGGGATCCTGTACTTCGGTTCCGGCAGCATTGAACCAGGTGTCACCATCCCGGAAACCAACCACCGTAGTGGCGTTGTCATAGGCGTCGACGTAGACGGCAAAGTCCTCACCGATGTTTTCTGGAATCACAAAGTTTGGATCCAAATCCCCCAGAAGCTGGTTGGTGATGTCTCCAACCCGGTAAGCCTCACCAATGATGTAAGGGTCATTTGGAACCGGCTGGTTGGCGTCGAAGCGGTCCACACGCACACCGACATTAAAGATGATGTCGTCAAAGGTGAACTTGTCCATGACGTATCCGGCGATGTAGATGGGCTCGTAAGCACCAATCGGACGGGTACGGTATCCATTGTCGTTCGTCTCGTTAAAGAAGTCCTCAATGGTGGGACGTCCGCTCAGGGAGTTTCCGTGGTGGTCAAATCCACCATAGGTCACGTAGTTCGAACCCTGATTCAGGAGGTCGTCGGCGCCAAACAGTGAAATGTCCATGTTGTTGGGGTCGAGGGCGTCCACATTGATGTAGTCGTTGCCGTCTGGGTCGAGGCCAAGCGACTCCCGCAGGTTGCGGTCAAACTCAAACTGATTGTCACCGATCAAACGGTCGTAGGTCACATAGTAGTTCGTGCCCACGTTGGTGATCGTGGAATCAGAAGCGTCAATCTCCTTAATGTGGCTGTTGGCTGTCAATCGGGCCAAGGTCCACAACCCTACAGGGTCCACGCTGTAGAATGCGTCGCGTCGTTGCTCGTACTCGAAACCGAGTTGAAGGGCGTGGTCACCAATGTCTGCAGAACCTGCTGCCGACACGCGGAACTGGCGCTGGTCGAATTGGCTGAATCCATTGCTCTGGGTGCCGTAGTAATTCCACAAACCATATGTGCTGGGGGCTACCTGCCCGTTGAGCAATGCATTGTTCTGGACCGTCAGCAGGTTGTCATAAGGCCCGTCGATGAACGGGACGTATGGCGTGCGGTCAAACAAGTTGAAGTATTGCTGCGTGATGGCGGCCAACTCGGGATTGAACGCGGAAGGGTTGAAGTAAACAGCCGTGTCCTCCCAACCCACGTGGCGGAAGACATCCGCACCTGCGTCGTATTGGTAACTGTTTTGTTGGGCCACATTGAACCGGCCCAGGTGGCCATACTTCATGAGGTCTGACCCATGTGTGTCGTCCTCGGTGCGGCCTGTGTTCTGCGTGAAGTCCACCATGATTTGGTAGAACACGTTGCTCAAGCCGCCTTCGTCTTCTCCTTCTTCGGCTTGGAAGCGTTGGCTGAACTTGGCATACGCCCTCCAGTTGAGGTTGGTGGACAAGGAGTTGTTCTCCCAGTTCATCAGGCTGTTCGCGTAGCTGAAGTTGTGTCCACGGTTGAAGAGGCCCGTTCCACCAAAGGTCAAGCTGACCGTTTCGGAGGTGTTGACGTCGATTTTGGCCACGAGTTGAGCACTGGTGTTCGCTGCATTCAAACGGGTGGGAGCCGCTTCGAAAGCGTCGGGTGTCAGGAAGTCTGCGTTGTAGAGCGCGCCATTGATGTCGCCGGTAGAGAGATCGATGTTTTGGCGCAGGGGATCTGCAATGAGTTGCTGGCGCACATCCTCTTTCATGCGGTTCAGGCCACCAAACGTTGGACGCCCGTCGTAATTCGAGGTGTAGTTACCGGTCAGGAAGAGGCCGAGCAAGGGGCGGCCACGGCTTCCGTCATCGTTTTTGGCAAAAGCGATGGGGCCAGAAATGGTCGCCTCTGCCAGGTTGTATCCATACTTGTCGAGTCCAATGCTTTGGTCGTCGCCAATGGGCAAGCCCGAGCTGATGACCTCTGCACCTCCAAACCACTTGGAGCTCGAGTTCCGCAGCGAGATGCTGATGACACCACCGGTCACGTCACCAATGTTGGCGGGGATACCACCGGTGATGACGCTGACTTCCTCGATGGCACTCTTGGGGAGGGCCACAGAACCACGCACCTTCACACCATCGATGTAGTACCAGGTTGAGCTGGTCCGCGCTCCACGAATGGAGACGCCGCCGCCTGTACCCGAGGTTCCAACACCCGCTACCGTTGTCGCCACCGCGAGGGCGTCACGACCAGGAAGCTTCTCGATGTCTTCACGGGTTACTGTACCACCTGAAGCACCACCATCGCGGTCGATGAGGGGTACGGTGTACTCAATGACTTCCGCTTCGTCCATCATCACACCCGCTCCGAGTGTGGCGTTCACGAATTGAATCTTGTTGGCCGTCACCTTGACACCCGTCACCCGCTTGGGCGTGTAGCCGACGAAGCTGAACAGCGCGTCGTAAGAACCGGGGTTGATGGGCTTGATGGTGTATTCACCGTCGAAGTCGGTGTTGCCACCCGTCACTTGGTTTCCATTGAGGAACAGGACCACGTTCACGAACGGCAAAGGCTCGCCAGTTTCTACGTCGGTCACTTTTCCTTTCAGCGTTCCAGAGCCTGATTGTGCCCAAGCGGCGTCGGGCGTGCAGAGCACGGCGAGCAGCAAGGCGGCAAGGCCCATGATGGGACGGAAGATGGCGCCGGCCGCTTGATTGCGGCCGGAAAGGGGGGCGGTTGCAGCCTGGGCTGCGGTGGTCTGTGGCGTCATGAATCGCGTGGTATCACAGGTTTCTCAGGCGGCAATATAGCACACCTTCTTCACGCATTTTGTGAAATGGGCAGGGATGACTCGCCACCCGACGATCACTCCCTTTCCACCGACAAGTCTCGGCTCCTTTCAGCCACCCTAAGCCGGCAGCCCCCACCTCCTGATTGTCAGTCCATCAGGGCCAAAACCTACCCTGCCAACCACTCCGAATACAGCTCGGCCCCCACCCCACGCAGGTGGTGGTCGTCGTAATAAAGCGAATCAACCTTGGCCAACGGCCAATCATTGCCCTCGATCCATGGCAAACCTTCCATCACTTTTGGCTTTTCAAACACCTCTTCGCACAACTGCGGCGGGTTGACGAGCAGCAGTTGGATGCGCTCTTCCTTGCATGTGTTGAGGATGGACTGAAAAGCGCGGCTTTGCATTTTAGATAGGGTCGGGTAGATGGTGTCGCAATCCAATTGACTCAATGGGTTGCGTCTTGAAAAAGTGAACCCGCCAGTTCGGTACTCATCCGATTGTCCCGGTAGATTTGTGAGGGGCACGAATGCCCGTTTCAATCCGAAGTAGGCGGCCAATACTCCATTGAATGGGTCGCCTGAACTCCAAGCCATCCGCTGAAAAACGGGTTCATTGACATGGTTATGATTGACAATTAAGTCTCTTGTTGATTCGGTTCCTGAAAGTTGCCAGACGCCTGGATAGATGTCTAAGGTCACCGCTTTTGGTTCGGTCTTTTTGTCAATGCACCATTCGAGTAGGTGCTTTGAATTGAAGAAAGTCTGTGAGCTGGAGCATAGGTTGAATGACGGATGATCTAGGTCAGCGAATGGAGCAGTGTCAATTCCCCGATAGCAGGTGCTGCTTCCCGAGGATGAGGGTGGACCCGGAGAAGGCCTCGGGGTTATCGAAGCACATGTCGACGTAGGGCGCACAGGAGTCGGCGACGACGACTTTCTTGAACATGCCCCAGAGGATGAGGCGCATGCCGTCGCGCCCTTGCTCGTACGTGAAGGTCCGCGGCGAGGTGATTTGCGGCAGCAGGTTGGTGGCCCGCTCGATGGGCCCCGCGACGAGTTGCGGGAAGAACGAGACAAAGGCACCAAAGGCCACAGGGTCGCGGGTGGCCTTGAGGTTGCCGCGGTAGATGTCGATGGAGTAGGAGAGGGTCTGGAAGGTGTAGAAGGAGATGCCGACGGGCAGGATGACCTGCAGGGTGGAGGCGTGCATGGTGACGCCGAGGCCGTCCCAGGCGGCGATCCAGTTCTCGATAAAGAAGTTGGCGTACTTGAAGTAGCCGAGGATGCCGAGGTTGACGGCGAGGGAGACCCAGAGCCACCGTTTCTTGCGCGGCTTGTCGGGTG
>CAJQJX010000050.1 GCA_905478795.1 uncultured Flavobacteriales bacterium | reverse complement strand
TCTGGGATCCGGTCTGCCGAAGGACGGTCCCCGTTCATCAGCCGATGTACTGTTCTTGCAGCTGTTGCGGGCCCCAAAACGCTGCCAGCCCCAATGTCGGTTTTGAGCCAGTGTTCCACACTGTCAACGGCAGCGAGCACTTTGGGCTCGGCCATGATGTCCCTCCCGGGCTCAAATTGAAGGGCCAACTCATAAGGTCGAACTCCTGCAAAGGAGCGTTCAAAGAAGTTGAACTCTTGGCGCAAGGGATCGTCTTCGCGCAGGTCCTCGAGCAGGAAATTGTTGACCTCAATGTTGGTGACCAGCCCTATGCTGACGATGGATAGGATTCCGGTCGCAACCAAGATGCCCACCCGGTGACGCAGGATGCGGATGAACCATCGCGAGAGCCAAGGGGTCCAAGGTGAGGCCGATGCGCCTGATTGTGCGGAGACCTGTCTGATGGGCGATTTTGAGCGTATGAGTACGGCAGGCAGCAAGGTGAAGGCCAAGGCAAAGGCGATAAAGACCCCCGCTGCCGTGTACAGGCCAAATTCTCGAATGGGACCGATGGCCGAGGACAACAAAGTCAGGAAGCCCAGTGCGGTGGTGAGTGAGGTCAGAAAGGTGGCGAGACCAACTTCTCTAAAGGCTTTGCGCAGGGCCACAAAAGGAGGGAGGCCACCGCGCAATTCGTCGAGATACCGGGTGATGATGTGGACCACATCGCTCATGCCGACCACAAAAATGATGGTGGGCAGCACAATCGTCATGATGTCGATGCCTTTCCCCGTGACCTCCATGAAGGCCAACGTGCCCAGTCCACTGAGCAATATCACGGTCAGCGGGATCACGATGCCCCACCATGTCCGAAAAGCGATGTACAGAAAGCTGATCAGCAGCAGCAATCCCAGCCCTACAAACAGAGCGACTTCGCGCTCCATCACAGAAACGTAGTGCACTTGTGCGTGCGCCCTTCCTGCGCGGTGGGTCTCCACTTGAATTCCGCGATCGGCTGCGTCGGCGTTCCACCTTGCCAGAACGGCGTCAACATCGGCCGCGATTTCGTCGCAACCTTGCTTGGAAAGCATGGCTTTTTGCCCCACTGTCAGGGCCAGGGATTTTCCATCGGCACTGAACAGGCTGCCCACCCATTGGTCGTCACGCCACAAATAGGTGCTGTCAGTAGCGTAGTGTTCTGGGGCATCCCACCGCAAAATGGGCCGTTGAAATACCATCCCCAAAACAGGGTCTTGAACCGGAAGGCTCAATTCAGTGGGGTCGATCACTTGGGTCACACCTTGCACCGTCTCCAAGGAATCCGACAAAGCGCGAACAGCACTTAGAAACTCTAAGTCAAAGACACCTTCCTCGTGTTGAATGCCGACCAGAATAAAGTCATTGTCGGTGCTAAAGGCTTCCCTGAATTGCAGATAAAAAGAGGTTTCTGGTTGGCCTTGAGGAAAAAAGGCTTCAAAGTCATAGTTGAAACCGATTTGCGAGGCGCGCCACCCAGAGAACACGGTGATCAGCGCAATGGCTCCCAGAACCCAAACGGACCGCCTCCGCCACTGCGCTGCGGCGTGTTGATGCTCGGATGGGGAGACTGCGTTCATGGAGCCACAAATTTGAGGAAGAAAGAAGGCGGACTTCTTCAAGTATGAACAGGTGCGCCGGTGTGGGGTTCTCATAGAATGCAAAAAGGCGGCCCAATTGGACCGCCTTTTTTATGATTGTTGATGGGGAAATTATTTGTCCTCGCTGACTTCTTCGAAATCAACGTCGGTCACTTCTTCATCTCCAGACCCGGTATCGGCCGATGCGCCCGCATCAGCACCACCGGCAGCCTGGCTGGCGTTGTACATTTCTTCACTGGCCGTAGAGAAGGCTTGGTTGAGTGCTTCGATGCCCGCCTTGCAGCGGTCCACATCCTGAGCGGCGTGGGCTTCCTTAAGCTCGGCGATCGCGGCCTCAATGGGGCCTTTCTTGTCTTCGGGCAATTTGTCTCCAAACTCACCCATCTGCTTCTCGGTCTGGAAGACCAAGCTGTCCGCTTGATTCAGCACTTCGACACGTTCCTTGGCGGCCTTGTCATTGTCAGCATTGGCTGCTGCCTCATCCTTCATGCGCTGGATTTCCTCATCGCTGAGTCCACTCGACGCTTCAATACGGATGCGCTGTTCCTTGCCGGTGGTCTTGTCCTTGGCACTCACGTTGATGATGCCGTTGGCGTCGATGTCAAAGGAGACTTCGATCTGGGGCACACCGCGCTGGGCAGGGGGGATGTCAGACAATTGGAACCGGCCAATGGACCGGTTGTCATTCGCCATAGAGCGCTCGCCTTGGAGGACGTTGATGTCCACGCTGGGCTGGTTGTCGCTGGCCGTAGAGAAGGTCTCGCTCTTTTTGGTTGGAATTGTCGTGTTGGCTTCGATCAACTTGGTCATCACACCGCCCATGGTCTCAATACCGAGAGAGAGAGGGGTGACGTCCAAGAGCAGAACATCCTTCACGTCGCCACTCAAGACACCGCCTTGGATGGCAGCGCCCACAGCCACTACTTCATCAGGGTTCACCCCTTTTGATGGCTCCTTACCAAAGAACGCCTTTACGGCATCCTGAACGGAAGGAATACGGGTGGATCCACCTACGAGGATGACCTCGTCGATGTCGCTGTTGTCCAAACCAGCAGCCTTCATGGCTGTGCGGCATGGCTCAATGGTGCGCTTGATCAACGTGTCGGCAAGCTGCTCAAACTTGGAACGGCTCAAGGAGCGCACCAGGTGCTTGGGCACACCGTCAACCGGCATGATGTAGGGGAGGTTGACCTCCGTATTGTTGGTGCTGCTGAGCTCGATTTTGGCTTTCTCGGCAGCTTCTTTCAAGCGCTGCAATGCCATGGGATCCTTGCTCAGGTCCAATCCTCCGTTCTCATCCTTGAATTCTGCGACGAGCCACTCGATGATGATCTGGTCAAAGTCATCACCTCCCAAGTGGGTGTCACCGTCTGTGGACAGCACTTCGAAGACGCCGTCTCCGAGTTCCAGAATGCTGACGTCGTGCGTGCCACCACCCAGGTCAAAGACCACAATTTTCTGATCAATGGACTTCTTGTCCAGGCCGTAGGCCAAAGCAGCCGCGGTAGGCTCGTTGATGATTCGCTTGACTTCGAGACCTGCGATTTCACCTGCTTCTTTTGTGGCTTGACGCTGGCTGTCATTGAAGTAAGCTGGGACGGTGATGACCGCTCCGGTCACTTCCGTACCGAGGTAGTCCTCGGCGGTCTTCTTCATTTTCTGCAGGATCATCGCACTGATTTCCTGCGGGCTGTAATTGCGGTCGTCAATTTTAATGCGCGCAGTTCCTCCGTCGGCTTCGACCACTTCGTAGGGAATCCTGCCGGACTCCTTGCTGGCCTCGCTGAACATCTGTCCCATGAATCGCTTCACGGAAGAAATGGTCTTTGTGGGGTTGGTGATGGCTTGGCGCTTGGCGGGGTCTCCGACTTTACGCTCTCCATCTGCTACGAAGGCCACCATGGATGGAGTGGTTCGCTTGCCTTCACTGTTGTTGATGACCACAGGCTCGTTGCCTTCCATCACGGCGACACAAGAGTTTGTTGTGCCGAGGTCGATACCGATGATTTTGCTCATATGTGGAATTTGTAGGGGTTTCGCTTCTGGGTGGCCTTTCGGCTCAGCGGGGTATTGACAAATGCAGTGCCAAGCCTTGCAGGTACTCCACAGACTGACATGTTGTCGCGCTCTGTGGCATGGCCTGACATGTTTGTCGTGAAACCGCAGGCTCAGGGTGCATCTTTGTCACTTCATGGTGGCAGTGGATGACAGGGGAATCCCCCTTGCTTTGGACGGAGTTCCCCAGAGGATTGTCTCTTTGGTTCCCTCTTTGACGGAAACCCTTGTGGATTTGGGCGCAGAGGAGCGCATTGTTGGGCTCACCAAATTCTGTGTCCGGCCCGATCATTTGCGCCGGGAACGCACCAGGGTCGGAGGCACCAAAGGGGTTAACCTTGCCGCCATCATGGACCTGAGGCCCGACTTGGTTTTGGCCAATCTCGAAGAGAACGATGCGCAAGATGTCATGGCGCTTGAGATTGCGGGCATTCCATGCTGGGTCTGCGATGTCCGTTCAGTAGAACGGGCTTTTGCTTTGCTCGCTGATTTGGGCCACTTGGTGGGGTGTGGGCCCGAGGGAGAGAAGATGGCCCAAGATGTGAGGGAGCAGTGGACACAGGGACGGGCGTTATTTTCTCCACCTTTCAAAAAGGTAGCCTATGCGGTCTGGCGTTCTCCTTGGATGTGGGCGGGTTCGGATGCCTACATACAGGACGTTTTGCGATGGTGGGGTTGGTCTCCATGGCCGGACTTGCCACGGTATCCCGAGTGCAGCATGGAAGACGTGGTTTCCTCCGGAGTGGAGGGGGTACTCTTGCCTTCAGAGCCTTTCCCGTTTAAAGAATCCCATCTGGAAGAATGTGCGGGCCTGCCCGCTCAGCTCGTAGACGGAGAAATGTTCAGTTGGTATGGGAGCCGGATGATGCAGGTGGCATTCTATTTCGCCAGCACGGATTTCTGAGGTTGAATGCAGGCTTTTCCCGACTTTTGTATCAGGATGGCCTCCTTCTGTCCACTTGATTAGAACAATAGATGACAACGCCTTTGAGATTCGCAGTGGTGGGCTTGGGCCACATTGGCAAAAGACATGCTGAGATGGTTCGCCGACAGGCTGGCTGTGAGCTGGTTGCCGGATGTGATATCCGTCCAAAAGACCAGCTGGACGTTTCGGACGACTTTGCATTTTATGCCGACATGGCGGAGATGCTGGCCCAGCACCCAACCTTGGATGTGGTCTGTATTTGTACCCCAAATGGACTGCATGCGCAACAAGCTGAAATGGCCTTGGAAGCATCCCATCATGTGGTCATTGAAAAGCCCATGGCCTTGAATCGGGCGGAAGGCGAGCGGGTACTGCACAAAGCCCTTGAAGTGGGTCGGCAGGTGTTTTGCGTGATGCAAAACCGCTATAGCCCCCCCAGTATTTGGCTGAAAGAAATTGTAGGCTCTGGTATCTTAGGTCAGATCCAAATGGTACAAGTCAACTGTTTTTGGAACAGGGACGACCGCTACTATGGCAAGATTCCATGGAAGGGGACGGTTGATTTGGATGGGGGCACGCTGTTCACCCAGTTCAGCCACTTTATTGATATTGTCTATTGGCTGTTCGGTGACATGACCAATTTCATTGCGCGGTTCGAAGACTTCAAACACAGTCACAACACGGCATTTGAGGATTCCGGATTGGTGATGTTTGAGTTTCTAAATGGAGGAGTCGGGACGCTGCAGTTCTCTACAGCATTGGCAGAGTCCAACTTTGAAAGTTCACTGACCATCGTTGCGGAAAATGGAACCGTAAAAGTGGGAGGGCAATACATGAATGAGGTGGAGTACTGCAACATTCGCGGTTACGAAATGCCGGAGTTGCCTCCTTCTAATCCAGCCAATGATTACGGCCACTACAAAGGGAGTGCAGCCAATCATGGCTATGTCTTCCAGAATGTCTTTGAAACCCTCCGCGGGGAAGGGAAGATTTCAACGAATGCCTTGGAGGGCCTCAAGGTTGTTGACATCATTGAACGCATTTATGCCTCTGGAGACCGTGGAATCAACGCCTCATTTGACCGTTGAAGAACCGCTTTTTCTAGGACGACTTAGCATTGGATGCCCACGAGCGTGGCATCGTCCACTTTAGCGTTGGCACCTTTCCAAATAAGGAGGTCCTTTTGGATGGCTTTTTCGCGCTTGGTATGGGGTAATTTGTGGTGTTTGGCCAGGATGTCGCACAGCCTCTTGCGGCCTAATTTCCGGCTGCGTTCTCCTCCAAATTGATCCCGAACCCCATCAGAGAGGATGTAGAACTGATCACCGTCTTGGTATTCAATGTTGTGGAGTTCGTATTCTGTAGCTTCTACTTGGTCGGTGTAGAGCTTCATTAAATCAATGCTGGCCCTTGAGCCACGTATGGTTTGTGTTTCGCCGTCTCTCACCAAGAACAGATCTCCGCGAGCCCCAGAGAATTGAATGGTTTTTGTGGCCGGATCCTGTGTTATAACCGCAGCGTCGAACCCGTACATCTGTGGGGTTCCTTGGTTGACTTGCATGCGGATGTCGAATTCTTCTTGGAAATGAACCAAAATGTTCGAGGGGTTGGGATCCTTCAAAGAAGTGAACGCCTTATTGACCAATGAAGAGCCCATCAGAGAAACCATCGCTCCTGGTATTCCATGACCTGTGCTGTCTATCAGAGCGAGCGTCTTCTTGCCATTCTTCACGCCTGTAAAAAGGAAGTCTCCTCCCATAATGTCTCTTGGGCGGTCAATCAGCACAGAATTTGGGAAGATGGAGTTTAACTCTTCCCGCCCGGGCAGAGCCACTTCCAAAATGCGTTTTGCTCCAATGACGCTTTGCGTGATGTGCGCCAGACTTTCTCTCAATTGTCCTGTGAGCCTTTGTCTTTGGGTACCTTCAGAGGCCAGCCTCTGGTGACTTATTGCGATGTCATGGGTGCGATCTTTGACACGGCTTTCGAGCAGCTTCAGGTGGTCTCTGAGTTCTTCCTCAAGTTTTTTGTTCCGTGTGATGTCCAGTATGGTGACCAGAAGCAGGTTGTTACTGTTGATGCTGATGTTCAAAGACAAGTGTCGGACCGAATCCTTGTCGTTTGAGGATTGCACTTCCGTGTGGATGGATGTTTGGGTGGATCCCAATTGCTCCAATGAAGACAAGAATTGCTCGGGCTGTTCAGGCTTGAGTTTATGGAGGAAGGTGTTCGATAAAGCAACAGGCTCTTTGAGGTTGAGCAGTTTTTGCGCTTTTTGATTGTTGAGCTCCCATTTCACAGAAGAAAGTGGGGTGTCAGCTAAGCTGAAGGTTTGAGGGTCGCAGCCCCTTGCGCTTTTGTCTGATTGCTGTCGCAACGCCGAGAAAAAAGGGCGGGAATCGCCGGATAGCATTCCGGTGCTGGAATTTTCAAAAAGAGACTGCCACAATTGCATCTCTTCTTTCAGGAAGTCGAATTCTAAAGTAGAGGTGACCGCTGTGGGCAGCTTGGGCGCGTTCGAAAGATGATTGATTCGCTTCTTCAGCAGCGCTTCTCCGCTGTTAGAGTCGTGGAAGTCAGATGCGGGGAGAGACAGTAATTCTTCAGCGTCGTCTCGTTTTGTATCCAAAACGAGGAGGACAGGGATCCCATGGTGTTGCTGTGCTGCTATCCTGAGATCTTGGCGTGCGTCTTTGACTGAGCCAGTGGCTTCAACAATAATGACTTTGGGGTTGACCAAGGTTTTTTCGGGTTGAACACCTCCATGCACTGAAGCCAGTTTTTTAAGAGAGCTTATTTCTTGGAAACAGAATATGCGTTGATCGCTTCCTTTCTGGATGGAAAGTATTTCTCCTGAATGGCTTGAAAAGAGGGCAGGTGTGTTTTTCCAAAAAGGAGTTGTCATGCTTCGAAGATGGCATGGCACCTTCTGAAATCATGTCAGCGTCCACACCTTAGCGTGGGTGGGATTTTTCCGGTGCGGGTGTCAGTTTCCTGATTGAGTAGGGTCTGCCCCTCCTGGAGAGAGGTCATGAAGCAGAATGTATTTGACCAAATCTGAGTTGCTTTTGAGCCTCATTTTTTCGAGAATTCGGCTTCTGTATGTGCTCACGGTTTTGATGCTCAGACTCAATTGAGCCGCGATGTCTGTCATGGACTTGCCCTCTCCAATGAACAGCAGAACTTCATATTCTCTGTCAGATAGGTTCTTGTGCGGGAGGTCGTTGTCATCCTTCGCCATTTCTTCAATCATCAGCCTAGTGAGCTCTGCACTGATGTATTGCTTTCCGGAGACGATGGTGCGCATGGCGTCTTCTAAAACATGTGGCGCGCTGTCCTTGTGCAAGTAACCTCGGGCCCCCGCTTTCACCATTCGAATGGCAAATTGGTCTTCGGGGTACATGCTCAGCGCCAGAACAGCGACTTGAGGGTACATAGACTGAATTTGCTTCAATACTTCCAGGCCACTTCGGCCAGGCAGACTAATGTCTAGGAGCAGTACATCGGGCACTTGCTTCTGGAAAAGAGGAAACAATGCTTCTCCAGATGCTACATCATCTAAGACTTCAAAATCGCCGAAGCCTTCTACAATTTGTCGGAGACCTGCCCGAACAATGTTATGGTCGTCGCACAGAACGACTGTCTTTTTGTCCATGTTGTAATTTACAAAGAAGATGGAATGCGGAATTCGATTACAATTGAAGTCCCCATTCTTTCTTGTGACGTGACGGTAAAATGGGCGCCGTGATTCCGTGCCCGCTCCCGCATGCCTACCAAGCCGAGCCCAATGGCGGGGGAATTCTGATCCAATTTTGGCATCCCTTTACCATCGTCTCCAATCTCCAAGGTGATTTGGTCTTGAGAAACTTTCAAGGAGATATAGGCCAAATTGGCCTCTGCGTGTCGGGATATGTTGGTGAGGGCCTCTTGCACGATCCGGAAGACATCTGTTCTGAGGTTCTCAGAGAGTTCGGGCAACGGATCAAGGTTGAGTCCGCAAAACGTGGACTCTCTTCGGTTGAAGTCTTGAACAAGGGTCTCAAGACCTGCAGAAAGTCCGACATGGTCCAAAACGACAGGCCGCAAGGCGTGGGCAATGTCCCTGACCTCTTCAATGATGGAGGTGTTCAGAGAAAGGAGGTGTTCAATTTTCTCATAAACCGCTGACTGTGAGGGGAATGAGGGGGCCTTTCTGATTTGATTCTCAATCCAGAATAATCCCAGTTTGAGTGCGGTTAATTCTTGTCCAAGTTGGTCGTGAATGTCTCTTGATAGCCTTCTTTTTTCTTCATCGTTTTCCTCTGCCACCCTTCGGATCAAGGCAAGGAGTTCTTCTGTAAGCCTTTGTCGTTCTATCTCAGACCAAGTATGCAGGGCATTGGCGCGGTAGTTTTTTAAAACTTGATCCAGTATTTCAGGGAACAGGTCCAGTTTTTTTTTGGAGAGGTAATGGACAGCTCCTGCCTTGAGATAGTCCACCGCCAATTCTTCTTGACCAGCGCCGGTAATCACTATGAAAGGGATATTGGGACTTAGTTGCTCAGACGCTCTCAATGCCTCTAAACCGGAGCCATCTGGGAGCAGGTGGTCTGCACATATTAAATGTGGTTTGGAAGCCTCGAGTGCATGTTTGAACGCTTCAATAGAAGTGACGCGTTTAACCAGTAAATCCTTCGAGCAACGCAGTGAAGCAGCCTTAAAAATGGCGGCATCTATGTCGTTGTCCTCAAGGTGGAGGACGGAGAGCGGGATCAGGCAGTCCGGGTCGAGCAGTGGGTTGTCCCCAATCTGATACTCGTGGCCTAAACCGAAGTTTTGGTTCATCCCACAATGGCCCCGTATGTGACCATAAAGCTTCGGTCCCCTTCAAACAACGGCAAACCGTTTTCCAAAAGTTCAATTGCTTGAGTGCGTTGACCATCTGCATCCAGTTGCTCTGCCGCGCGGATCAAACCTGTTTTGAGCAATGCGCTCATGGATTCTGTTAAGGGCTCGTCGCGGTATACTTCTGTTTCTTCAGAAGCGGCGATACGCCCAGTCATACTGCCCATGAGTTGCATGGCGGTCCCCCAATGCTCAGAGGCATCGCGTGTGGAGCGGGCATAGTAGTTGGCCAGGCCAAGCATCACGTAGGCAGAAGGGTCGGTGCCATCTAATTTGGAGAGATAGGCATACAGGCTCTTGGCCCGGGTATATTTCTCGGCATCCATTTCAGTGTCCGCCGCTGCAATGGTCTCTGCCCTCAGGTCTTCGATAAAGTCCATCAGGTCAGGGACGTATTCTCCCTCTTTGTCCTTTTTGATGAACTTGGTACAGTACTTCAGGCTCTCTTTCAAGGCTTTTGGGTAACTCTCTTTCAAAGCTGGGTCATCACTTTGATGAATGAGCAGATATGCTCTCGCCATGTAGGCATACGGCTCGGGGTCCTTTTTAGTGGACTCCTTCTCTGTAAAGCCGATGGCACGGAATAAGACACGCTGGTATTTCCCGTCCACCAAGTCTTCCAACATACGGTCGTACTTGGGGTCTTGTGCCTGTCCATTTGGGATGGCAAACAACATGGTGCATAGCAGGGCAAGGAGCCCAGTGATTTGAACTTTTCCTCTCATGTTTCCCGAAGGTAGGAACACAAAGGCGTTTGAAGGGATTATTGCAGTGTGGAAGACGAGCCAAAATTTCCAACTGCAGAATGCTCAAAGCGTGATGGACCTGAGTGGTTTAGTGCGGGAAAGTCGTTTTTTGATGCCCTGGGTTGGACGCCATTTCCTTTTCAGGAGGCTGCTTGGAATTGGTTTTCTAATGGGGGCGATGGTCTTGTCAATGCGCCTACCGGGAGTGGTAAAACGTACAGCGTTCTGGTGCCTGCGGTGTTGGGTGGAGGTGAGCCTGGGGGGTTGAGGGTCCTGTGGATCACGCCCATTCGAGCTTTGGCAAAAGAGATTCATGGTTCTGCTTCACGCCTGTTGGCTCACAGTGATATGAATTGGCAGTGTGGCATTCGAACGGGAGACACGCCGTCTTCGGAGAAACAAAAGCAAGACCGCCGGTTGCCAGAAATCTTAGTGACAACTCCGGAAAGTTTGCATGTGATGTTGGCTAAAAAAAATGCGGCCAAGCGATTTGGGGGGGTGCAGGCTTTGGTCGTCGACGAATGGCATGACCTATTGGGGAACAAGCGCGGGATTCAAATGGAATTGGCTGCGGCAGCGTTGAAGTCACATGCTCCAGGCATCAGAATTTGGGGGATTTCTGCAACGATTGGCAACTTAGAAGAGGCAAAGGATGTCCTGGTGGGGCAAGACCGCAAAGACCAAGCAAAAGTCATCCGTGCGGATTTGAGCAAGCGTATCCGCATTGAGAGTGTGATGCCGGAGCGCTTTGAAAAATTGCCTTGGGCAGGACACCTTGGGGTGCAACTGTTGGATAAGGTGGTGGAGCTTATCCGACATCATGCCAGCACTTTGGTGTTTACCAATACCCGCGCCCAGAGTGAGATTTGGTATCAAAAGATCATTGCGGCGCATCCTGATCTCGCGGGCGCCATTGCCTTGCATCACGGGAGCATCAGCAAGGAATTGCGTTTTTGGGTTGAAGATGCGTTGCACGAGGGCCGACTGAAAGCCGTCATTTGCACGAGCTCGCTGGACCTCGGTGTCGACTTCCGACCGGTGGAGGCCATTGTTCAAATTGGAGGACCCAAAGGCGTAGCCCGATTTGTGCAGCGAGCGGGTCGCAGTGGACACCAGCCCGGCGCTGAAAGCAGGATTCATTTCTTGCCAACGTTTGGGCTGGAGTTGCTCGAAGCTGCGGCTCTGAGGAGTGCCATCGAAGAAGGAGAAATCGAGCCGCGCCGTCCCATGGTTCGCACGTTCGATGTCTTAGTTCAGTTTCTCTGCACCTTGGCTGTGGGGGATGGTTTTCGCAAAGAAAACCTCCTCGCCATGGTACGCTCTACCCATGCTTTTGAGAGCATGAGTGATGCGGAATGGGAGGATGTTCTTGCGATGGTGACAACAGGAGGCAGGGCGTTTGCGGCTTACGACGAATTCCAGCGTGTGGTCAGGGATGAAGAAGGGGTTTTTCGGATCGTGGACCGTCGAGCGGCGCGGCGACATCGCATGTCGATCGGCACCATTGTAGGTGATACGATGATGGCTGTGAAATGGCGCAGTGGCGGATTGGTTGGTCATGTAGAGGAATACTTTGTGGGGGGCATGTCGCCAGGCGATGTTTTCTGGTTCAGTGGCCGTTGTCTTGAATTGATCCGAGTCAAGGGGTTTGTGGCTACTGTGAAGCCTTCCAAAGCGCCCAAGGGTAGAATTCCGACTTGGCAAGGTGGCCGGTTGCCGTGGACTTCTATGGTAAGCCAGACGCTCAGGAGAACGTTGGACGATTATGCCCATGGGAAATCCACTTCCCCCGAGCTTGAGCGGTTATCTCCCATGCTTGATCTTCAGGCTGAACGCAGTCATTTGCCCGTTTCTGGAGAGGTGCTCATGGAGGTGATGCAGACCAAGGAGGGGCACCATCTGTTTGTCTATCCGATGGAGGGGCGGTTGGTCCACGAGGGGGTGGCTTCGCTTATGGCGTATCGCATGAGTCTATTGCAGCCCATGACCTTTTCAATGGCCTACAATGACTACGGTTTTGAGTTGCTGAGCGACCAGCCCATTCCCATAACAGAAGCTTTTGACAGTGACCTTTTTAGCACGGAACACCTCATGGATGACCTGGAGGCCACAGTCAATGGTGCTGAGCTTGCCCGCCGCCAATTCCGTGACATTGCGGTCATTGCCGGCTTGGTATTTAGGGGCTTTCCGGGACAGCCGGTGCCGGACCGGCACCTTCAAGGGTCGAGTGCCCTGCTCTTTGATGTTTTGGCAGACCATGACCCTGTGAATTTGCTGTACCGCCAAGCATTTGACGAGATGACCCACCATTTGATCGAGATGGACAGGTTGCGTCAGGTGCTGGACAGATTGAATGCGGGAAAGTGGGTGATCACGCACCCTCAAGCACCGACCCCATTTTCGTTTCCCATCTTGGTCGACAGGCTGCGCTCCAATTTATCTAGTGAAGCCCTTGATGCCCGCATTCTGCGTATGACCCGTGCCAAGGGTTGACCGTTCTTCCGCACTAACTTGCGGTCATGCAAGGATGTGATTTCCGTCGGGATTGGCCGATTAGGAAGAGGGTGTTGCTGTCCGCTGTCTGCGTTGCTTTTGCAACGGTGACATGGGCCCAGGGCACTGTGAAAGGATTTGTTCGTGCCCAGGACGACGGGGCTCCAGTACTCTTCGCGGCGGTGGTCTTGGAGGGCACCACTTATGGGGTCTCTACGGACATTCAGGGCTATTACAGCTTGTCAAAAATCCCCGCAGGGACATACACTTTGGTGGTTTCCAGTGTGGAGTACAAGCCTTTTCGTACCGAAGTAGAGGTGCGCGATGACCGCGTTTTGACGCAGAACATTGCCTTGGATGCAGGTTTGATTGAGTTGGAAAGTGCGGTGGTCTCCACAGAACGTGGAGAGCAATTGAATACGGTTCGCATGTCGGTCGAATCCATCCAGCCGGCTGACATCAAACGGATCCCCAGCCTAGGAGGTACGCCAGATTTGGTGCAAGTGCTGCAGACTTTGCCGGGATTTGTGTCCACGGGTGACCAAGGAGGACAGTTGTATATCCGCGGAGGCTCCCCTGTTCAAAACAAGGTGCTTCTCGATGGGATGATCATCTACAATGCGTTCCACAGCATTGGCCTGTTTAGTGTGTTCGATACGGACATCATATCCAATGCCGACATCTATACCGGAGGATTCAGTGGGCGTTATGGAGGGCGGATCAGCTCGATCATGGACGTTTCGACGCGCGACGGGAGCCTTGCAGGACTCAGCGGCCGCATCGGTGCCAGTCCCTTTGGGTCCAAGCTGCTCATAGAAGGCCCGTTGGGTAAGCGCAATGCCCGCGGTGGCGGAACGTCGTTCCTGCTTTCTGGCAAGCGCAGTTACTTGGAGCAGAGCTCAAAGCTTCTTTACAGTTACATCGATGAAGAAGGCTTGCCCTTCAATTTCACCGACCTCTACGGTAAAGTCACCTTCGCTGGGGGTGCTGGAAGCCGATTGAGTCTTTTCGGGTTCTCTTTTAGCGACGATGTCAGCTATCAGGCTTTGAGCAATCTCGATTGGACCAACGTAGGCGCAGGTGGACAATTCTTAGTGGTGCCTACAGGCAGTGCTGTGCTCATCAAGGGAAATTTTGCCAGCTCACGTTACCGCATTGACCTTCAAGAGGATGGTTTGCCTGATCGATACAGTCAGGTCAACGGTTTCAACTTTGGCTTGAACTTTAAGTACGTTTTGGGCGATGATGAAGCCCGTTATGGCATTCAGGCTGTGGGCCTCCGCACGGACTTCAGGACATTCAACGCTCTGGGGGTGACGGTAGAGCAAACAGAGAACACCACGGAACTCGCGGGTTACTTCGATTACAAGCTCCAGCGCGGTCCATGGATTGTGAATCCCTCCTTGCGGATTCAGTACTACAGCTCGCTGGCCAAGTTCAGCCCTGAGCCCCGATTGGGTGTCAAATTCAAGGCTTCGGACCGTTTGCGTCTCAAGGCCGCAGGAGGTTTGTACAGCCAGAACTTGATTTCCGCGAACTCAGACAGGGATGTGGTCAACCTGTTTTACGGCTTCTTGGCGGGGCCTTCTAATTTGCAGGATGAGTTGATTGGACCTGACGGCCAAATTCAAGAAGTCACCCACAGTTTGCAGACAGCAGCCCACGCGGTTGGGGGCTTCGAGTACGACCTGACTGAGCGGATCAATGTGAACATTGAGGCTTACACGAAGTGGTTCACCCAGTTGACCAACTCCAACAGGAACAAGCTCTTTCCTGACACCTATGAGTTTGCCTCGGTGCCCGAAAGCCAGCGAAAGGACTTTATCGTGGAGACCGGCCGCGCCGAAGGAGTGGATGTGGTGGTGAAGTACGAGGACAAGCTCAACTACTTGTGGCTGGTCTATTCCTTGGGCAACGTAGACCGTTGGGATGGCTTCCGATGGTATGACCCCGTATTTGACCGCAGGCACAATGTCAACCTGCTCGCTTCCCGAAAGTTTGGGGCCAAGGCCAAGACCGAGGTGTCTGCGCGCTGGAACTTGGGCTCTGGTTTGCCGTTCACGCAGACGCAGGGGTATTACCAGCCGGTGGGGATCTCGAGCGGAATCGACGACAACTATGTCAATGGCAACCCCATCGAGTTGGGCATTGTCTATGCAGACCTGAATGCAGGGCGTCTGCCCGTATATCACCGCTTGGACTTAAGTGTGCGTCGGTCTTGGAAGCTCGGTGAGCGGATTGAATTGGACGCCAATGCTTCGATCACAAACGTCTATTCTAGGGCCAATATCTTCTACATCAACCGTGTGACGGGTGAGCGGGTGGACCAGTTGCCCTTCCTGCCATCCGTTGGGGTCGACATGAAGTTCTAAGGCTTTAAGCCATGAGTGAGCGGGCCTGGGCCCGGGCAGCATCGCCGATCGTATCTCCGCTGAGCATTGCGGCCAGTTCCTCGACCCGGGCCTCTGTGTCCAAGTGGACCAAGGCTGTTCGGGCACTGCCTTCGTGGGTTTCCTTGAAGACGCGGAAGTGGTGATCGGCTTTGCCAGCGACTTGAGGAAGGTGGCTGATGGTGATCACTTGGGCCGCCTTTGAAATGGAAGCGATGAGGTCGGCCATGCGGGCTGCGACATCACCACTCACCCCAGCATCGATTTCGTCGAGAATGAGGGTGGGGACTTCCAAATGGGCCGTCAGCGCCGCCTTGAGTGACAGCATCACCCGACTGCGTTCTCCTCCAGAAGCCACTTTGGTGAGTGGTTGCAAGGGCTGGCCTGGATTGGCCGCAAAAGACATGCTGACCCGATAGGGGCCAGCGGCCTCGGGCGTGGTGCTCGAGGTCCATTCAAAGTCCACTTTCGCAGCAGTGAGCTTGAGGTGTTGAAGATGTGTTTCAATAGCGGAAGCCAGGGCTGAGCCCGCTTCTTTTCGGCTGTGGTGCAGCTTGACGCCGATTTCGTCCAGGTTGAGTCGGGCGTTCTGAACGGCTGTGCGCAATTCGGCGAGCCGCTGGTCTCGATTTTGTGCATCCTGAAGTTGCGTGCGCATGGCATCGAGGCGATCGGACAGCCCGTCAAGGTCGGCCACGCGGTGCTTGTCAAGCAGTCGGTTGATCCGGTCCTTGTCCGCTTCTGCTTTGGAGAGTGCAGCGGGATCTAAGTCGATGGAATCGGCCTGCTGTTCGGCTTCTTGAGCGGCGTCGTCCAGTTCAATTCTGCAGGATCGAATCCGTTCCAGCAGGGCCACCGCCTCTGCGTGAACCGGTGTGATTTTCTCAAGCAGTTGTTCCACGCTGCGCAGCCGACTGATGAGGTCCTGCCCATCGCCTTGAAGTGCCGAGGATGCTGACTCCAAGGCATAGCGGATGTCTTGGGCGTGGGCCAGGCTGTCCAAGCGCGCATCCAAGTTCCGCAGGGCCGGGTCTTCAAAGTCTATGGCGTCGAGCTCCTCCAACTGAAACCGGATGTAGTCGACATCGGCGTCTGGCAGCCCTCCTTGGCCGGTCAGTACATCAAGCTCTCGTTGGGCAATGGCCCATGTCGCATGCTGGGTACGCCATTGCTGCCCCAATGATTGGGCTTCACTTGAGAACCCGTCAATGGCATGCAAGAGGCCATCAGAAGCATGCAACCGCTGCCCGTCTTGCTGGCCATGCAGGTCCACCAATAGCGGGGCGAGCGTTTTGAGAAACTGGAGTTTGACGGGTTCGTCGTTGACATAGGCCCTTGAACGGCCTCCTGGTGCGATGCTCCTGCGGATGATGCAGCTGTCATCTTCGTGCAATGCGCCCAAAACTTGCTGTGCTGCAGGGCTCGGGACGAATTCTGCTTCTACGATGCATTTTTTGGGCTGCAAAGACGTCATGCCCTCGGCCCGGTCTCCCAAAATGAGGCCCAATGCCCCCAGGAGAATCGACTTTCCGCTTCCCGTCTCGCCGGTGAGGACCGTCCAACCGTCTTCACACTGCCATTCAATGTGGTCGATGAGGGCGTAATTCCGAATGGAGATCCGGCGCAACATCAGCCGAGTCCCTGATCGTATACCGGAATGTTGCCTGGATCAATGAGCTTGAGCACAGGAAGCAATCGGGCGCGTTCTCCTTCTTCCGCAGGTCCAAACATTTTGACGACCTCGTCTTTTTTGGCCTGGAAAAAGGTCTGTAGGTTGTAGTTGGCCGGGCGAATCCTGTGCACGTTACGCAAGGCAATCAGAGCGTTTGACATGGTTTGACGTGCGGCTGCAGGATCGTCAAAAGCTTGGTCCATTCCGAGCCTGTGATACTCGTAGTAACACCGACGCAAGGGTCTAAAAGTCTGGCTGAGTACGTTGTCAATCAGGGCATAGCGAGATTGCTTGCCGTCAGAAGCGCTCCATCCGGCAGGCGGGGAGGAGAGGCCTTGGGCGTTGGTGACGACCGTCTGGGCTTGGGTATACAAATTGGTTCCTCCTTCCAGAGAAAATGTGTCGTAGTCCATGGCCAGAATCATGTAGGCATAGAAGGCAAGGACGCTGGTCAGGTTGTCGCGGAATTGGTCTTGGCTGTATTGCAGCAGTGTGCCTGGCGAATACGTGAAGTCAAAGTCATTGTCGTTGACCATAAGCACAGGCGAATTGTAGTCGCTGTTGAAAATGGGCCGGCTGCTCTGCACCTGGATGGTGCCTTGAAAATTGGTTTGAGAGTTGGCCTTGTTGATGGTGATCTGCATGGTGCAGGTGATCCGCTCCTCCAAGGTGAACTCGTCTTGGGTCCAACGTCGGCCACTCATGAATTCGGTGATGGCCGTTTCGAGCTGTTCAAATACGGAGGCCTCAACGTTGTTAATGGTTGGGGCAATCACGCTGACCTGACAGTCCAATTCTTGGGCATGGGCCAATGGTCCTAAGCCCATAAAGCACAGCATCATGCTGGCAGAGAACATGGCCTTGGTGGTGTGAATGGCTTTAAGGTATCGGTGCATGGGGGCGTTCATCTTCCTGACTGTTTCAGCGGCGCGCGCAGAAGCAACTGACGTTGCACCTCATTGGCGAGGTCTTCCGCGACCGCTTCTTTGGTCTTCAATTCAAAACTATCAATCCTATCCGGACCATAAACGAAGTCAACACGGTTTGTGGTGTGTTCGAACCCAGCTCCTTTGTCGGTGATGGAATTCAATACGATCATGTCGCAGTTCTTGGCTTCCAATTTCCGCAAGGCAGCCTCTTGACCATTTCCATGTGCCAATGCGAAACCTACCTTAAAGCACTCTGGGGATACCACCGCGTTGATTCCCGCAAGAATGTCGGGGTTTGGCACCATGGAAATGGCGTCGGGGAGGTCGGTTTTGGCCGCTTTTCCAGAGATGGTGGTGGCAGGGCGCACGTCTGCAACTGCCGCTGTCCCAATAACCGCGTCGGGTAGGGCATGAGCCATTGCAGCTTCTGCCGCGGCTTTCATGTCCAGTGCGGTTTCTACATCGACCCTCCGGATTCCGGGATGGTCTGTGGGAATGGATGATGGTCCGCTGATGTAGTCGACGAGCATCCCACGGCGTGCCAGTTCCAATGCAATGGCAGCACCTTGGCGTCCCGATGATCGGTTGCCGATGAAACGCACGGCGTCTATCGGCTCGCGGGTAGGGCCAGAAGTGATCAATGCGCGGTAGCCCATGAGCGGGGCCTGACTCCGGAACCACTCGGTCAATTCTTGACGAATCCTATCGGGCTCTGCCATGCGCCCTTTACCACTGAGGCCGCTGGCGAGTTCTCCGGTATCCGGTTCTATGATGTGTACCCCACGTTGGCGCAAGGTTTCCAGGTTGTCCGTAGTCGCGGCGTGGGTGAACATGTCCCTGTCCATAGCAGGAGCTACGACAACAGGGCATTTGGCGCTGAGCAACACGGTGAGCAGAAGACTGTCCCCACGCCCTTCGACCATGCCTGAAAGCGTATGCGCTGTGGCGGGTGCCACCAATACGACATCTCCCCAAAGGCCGAGTTCGACGTGGTCGGTCCAGGTGCCTGAGTCTCTGTCCTCGGTCAATGCACTGTGCACGGCTTGACCGCTCAGTGTTCCAAGGGTAAGTGGGGTGATGAATTCTTTGGCGCCTGGTGTCATGACCACGCGCACCTGCGCACCGGCCTTTACCAGTTCGCGGACGACCAGAGCGGATTTGTATGCAGCGATGCTCCCGGTGACGCCCAGGACAATGCGGCGGCCCGAGAGGGAGCCCATTGCGGGATTAGTTTTCCCTTTGCTGGAAGCGGCGGTTGCGGCGCTCCTCACGCTCACGGCGAGCCTCTTCTTGCTTCGCGGCTTCCGCAGCAAGCTCCTCTTCGGTAGGCATGCGGAAATAGACTTTGCCTTCTTCGAGTTCCTTGATCGCTACGCTGTGCGCTTTTGGTTGGCGCTCATAGTGCTTCGAAATCTCGATTTGCTCACGGTTTTCAAACACCTCCTCGAGGCTGTCAGATACAGTGATGAACTCCTCCAATTTGGAATTGAGCTCTTCTTTGATCTCCTGTCCAAGTTGCGTGCTGCGCTTGGAGAGGACCACGATGGCTTCGAACAGATTACCGTTGACCTGCTGGTCGATGGAGTGGGTGTCCCGTGTAATGGTGTTCCGGGAAGCCTGTTGGGTCTTGTTGGCGCTCATTGATGCTTGTCGACTATCGTTGTTCCGTAGATGCCTTTTCCAGTCCTGCGCGGCTTTTGCGGTGAAACTGTTCGGCTTCGTTCAAAAGGGCACTTTCAGGAAAGCGGGCCGCAAAGGTAAAGTAGGATTCAATGGCATCCGCATATCGTTCCGACTGTCTTCTTGATGTACTCTGCTCGGCGTAAAGGAATTGGCTTTTCAATATCAAAAATTGGGCTTCTTCTGCATATTGGCTAGCGGGCCATTCGTCTATGAATTGTTGAAGCGCTTTGGAGGCGCTTTGGAATTTGCTGGTCGTGAAATAGAGCTCTGCACCCTTCCAGGCTTTGGTTTCGAGCTTGCCCCGCAGCTTGAAAATCATGTTGTTACAGCTGTCTCTCAGGTGCGTTGTGGGGTAGCGGTCCAAGAACAATTGCAATTCGTCCATGGCCACGGCAGTCTCGCTTTGATCGAGCTCTGGTCCAGGAGATAGCCGGTAGCTGCAGAGCGCTGCGCGAAACTCTGCTTCTTCGGCTCGGTCAGAATTGGGAAACGTCTTGGCGAAATTCCGCATGGAATAGCGCCCCATGAACCAATCTTGGATGCACAAATGCGCTTCTGCATACATGAAGTACACATCTTCCATGCGTTCTGTGCCCCTAAATAGTCCAATCAGTTCTTGCAGGAGGGGGAGGCTTTGGATGCAGCGGTCATCTGCAAAATATTCTTGGGCCTTCTCCCATTTGAATTCGGGGTCAGAGCTCTTGAGTACTTTTTGGTAGTCGCCACAGCCTTGAACCCCTATAAATAGAGCCGTCAAGGGCAATAAAAGCAATGGAACGTAGGCGCGCATGGCGGCGAAAATAGCCGGAACGGTATGGTTCTGCACCCTTTTTCAACGGAGGATATGCCAACACTTGTTGCACAATCGGCACGGTTACCATTCAGGTGCAGTAACTTTGCCTCTTCGATTTCTCAACAGAACAAGCCGTTTTGGACATTTTCGACCGCATCCGCAATGACCGCGGACCACTTGGCCAACATGCCAAGAATACCCACGGGTATTTCACCTTCCCCAAGCTTGAGGGCGACATCTCCAATCGGATGATGTTTAGGGGGAAAGAAGTGCTGGTTTGGAGTATCAACAATTACCTCGGATTGGCCAACCATCCGGATGTCCGCAAAGCGGACGCCGATGCAGCCAAGGATTGGGGAATGGGATATCCCATGGGGGCGCGCATGATGAGTGGGCAAACCAAGTTTCATGAAGAACTGGAGGAGAACCTCGCGGACTTCATGCAAAAAGAGGATGCCTTCCTGCTCAACTTCGGTTATCAGGGGTGTCAAAGTGCCATTGAGGCATTGGTGAGCCGCCATGATGTGATTGTCTATGACAGTGAGAGCCACGCTTGCATGGTGGATGGTGTGAGGCTGCACCAAGGAAAGCGCTTTGTGTTCCAGCACAACGACATGGAAAGCTTTGTCAAGCAGCTTGACCGCGCCAAGAACATCACGGACCAAACAGGAGGTGGTATCCTCGTGGTGACCGAAGGTGTCTTTGGTATGGCGGGCGACCAAGGCAAGCTCAAAGAGATTGCAGAATACAAGGAGCAGTATGGTTTCCGCCTTTTTGTGGACGATGCCCATGGATTCGGTACTGTCGGAGAAAACGGCCGAGGTGCCGGTGATGAGCAAGGGTGTCACGAGGCCATTGATGTTTACTTCGGCACATTTGCCAAAGCCATGGCGACCATTGGGGCTTTCGTTGCAGGCCCCAAGGATGTCATTGACTTTCTGCGCTACAACATGCGCTCGCAGACTTTCGCGAAGTCTTTGCCCATGCCCATTGTGATCGGAGCGCTGAAGCGTTTGGAGATGATGGCAACACAGCCCCAGCACAAAGAGCGCCTTTGGACTGTGGCCAGTGCACTGCAGTCAGGGCTGAGAGAGGCTGGCTTCAACATTGGAGACACCAACAGTTGTGTGACCCCCGTCTTCTTGCAAGGAGGGCTGGGAGAGGCCACCAACCTGACGTTGGACCTCCGTGAGAACCACAGCATTTTCTGTTCGATCGTGGTATATCCCGTGGTGCCCAAGGATGTGATCATGTTGCGGTTGATTCCAACGGCAGTGCACACTCTGGAAGATGTGGAATACACCATTGAGACCTTCAAAAAGGTAAAGGACCGTCTCGCTGCTGGAAAGTACCAGCACGAAGGCATTGTGGATTGGGCCTGAGGCCCACACAAACACAGCCGGTGCGGTGCTTTATTGACCTCTCCTATGTAGGGACCGAATACCATGGTTGGCAGCGCCAACCTGAGTCCATTTCGGTTCAGGAGGTGATGGAGGCCACGCTTTCTGAATTGCTAGGTGCACCTACCATTGTGGTTGGCTGCGGCCGCACCGATACCGGTGTTCATGCCTCTTCATTTTACGCCCATTTTGAATGGGAAGGACCTTTTGGGCCACGGTTCAAAGATTGGGACCAAGCTGCTTGGAAGTTGAACGGCATGCTGCCCGCAGATATAGGGGTGCGGCGGATTTTTGAGGTCGGTCCCCGCGATCATGCACGGTTCGATGCGACCGAACGTGGCTACACGTACCACGTCCACACCCACAAAGACCCGTTCCTTGAAGACCGAAGTGCCAGGGTTTATCAGGCTTTGGATCTTGAGGCCATGAATGCCGGGGTACAGCATCTGATTTACAAAGGTGACTTTGCGGCTTTCTGCAAGACGGGAAGTGGTCAGAAGACGACAATATGTGACCTGAGGAGTGCCCAATGGACGCAGACAGATCCACACCGGTATCGGTTTGACATCGCGGCTGACCGTTTTCTGCGCAACATGGTTCGCGCCATTGTGGGGACCTTGCTTGACGTGGGACGGGGCAGGCTGGCACCAGAAGACGTCGAGGAAATCGCGGCCTCCTGTGACCGCTCTAATGCAGGGATGTCAGCCTCGGCTTGTGGCCTGTACCTTTCACGAGTGGAGTATCCTTTTCTGAAAACATGAGCGCTCCTGAGACCACGGGCAGAATCTTTGACTCTAAAGTGTTGAAGCGTATTCTGAGGCGTGTTGAGCCATACCGGCAGCGCTTCATTTTGACCGGCCTAATGGTGGCGTTGTTGGCGGGCATGAGTTGGGTCAGGCCTTACCTCATTCGGGTGGCCATGGATGAGCACATTGCGGTAGGTGATCGGGAAGGATTGCTCTTAATTTTCTTGATTGTTGTTGGGCTGATTGTTGTGGAGGCATTGTTGCAGTTTTGGCAGACGTATTGGGCAAACTGGGTGGCCCAAAGCGTGACCTTGGATTTGCGTTCAGAGTTGTACCGACACGTCTTAAAGTTTCGGTTGAAGTATTTCGACAAGACGCCTGTTGGTCAGCTTGTTACAAGGCACATTGGCGATGTTGATGGGATAGCGGATGTCTTCTCCAATGGACTGCTGAATGCGGTGGGTGATCTCCTCAAATTGGCAGTTGTCATTGGGGCCATGCTCTGGGTCGATGTGCGCCTCACAGTGGTCGTATTGCTTCCCATTCCGGTTTTGTTATTGGCCACTAGGGTGTTCCAGAAGGCGATTAAAAAGGCCTTTGTGAGCGTCCGCAACGAGGTGTCCAGAATCAACGTTTTTGTGCAGGAACATGTGACCGGCATGGGCATCATTCAGGCCTTTGGTCGTGAGGATGCGGAGCGCAACAAATTCGCCGCACACAACGCGGCACACAGGGATGCCAACATCCGCTCGATTTGGGCTTTTTCAATCTTTTTCCCGGTAGTGGAGATGCTCTCTGCAACGAGTGTGGCGTTGCTGTTGTGGTACGGAGTCGATGGAGTGGCACAGGGGGGGATGACCCTGGGCTTGGTTTTGCAGTTTATCCTCTACGTTTTCATGCTGTATCGCCCCATCAGGCAGTTGGCCGATCGGTTCAATGTTTTACAAATGGGCATCGTCAATGCAAACCGGGTGTTTCACTTGTTGGATATGGATGAGTCATTGCCTGAACTGCCAGAAGATGAGTTGGTTGAGGTGGGTTCGTTGGAAGGCCACATTGTATTCAATGACGTATGGTTTGCTTACCAAGATGAAGACTGGGTTCTCAAAGGTGTGAGCTTCGAGGTGCAGGCTGGCGAGCGGGTGGCATTCGTTGGGGCAACAGGCGCTGGAAAGTCCAGTATCATCAATCTTTTGTGCCGCTTCTATGAGTACCAAAAGGGATCCATCACGATTGATGGGCATGACCTAAGAACCATTCCATTGGATGCCTTGCGGAATTCTGTGGGCGTAGTCCTGCAGGATGTCTTTCTTTTCACGGGGTCCTTGCTGGACAACATCACTTTGTTTGACCCTTCCATAGGGATCGATAAGGTGGAAGAGGCTGTCGGGGCGGTAGGCGTTGAGGGTTTAATCGATAGACTTCCTGGAGGCTTGGATTACGATGTCAAGGAGAGAGGGGTCATGCTGTCAACGGGACAGCGCCAGTTGATTTCATTTGTTCGTGCTTATGCGCAGCAGCCGGGGATTTTGGTCCTGGACGAGGCGACGAGCTCCATTGATCCCGAAAGTGAGCAGTTGATTCAAAATGCGACTGCGCGTTTGACGGAGCACAGGACCAGCATTCTGGTGGCGCACAGGTTGTCCACCATTCAAGACGCAGACCGCATTATTGTGATGGATCTAGGCCAGATTGTGGAATCGGGGAACCATGCTGAATTGTTATCAGCCAAAGGCAAGTACAGTCGGCTTTTTGAGATGCAAAGGGATTTGAACAATCCTTAATGGGGAAGTCCGTCGAATTATCATCTTTAGATTACATATTATATGATAATCCCTTGTAAAGAGCGG
>CAJQJX010000049.1 GCA_905478795.1 uncultured Flavobacteriales bacterium | reverse complement strand
CGCTGACGAAGGCTTCCGGCAGGCAAGTCAAACAGCTCGGAACCATTGTGACGCAGGACAAACGACATATCGGCATGGGCCAAGGCCACACGCTGAAACTCATCGATGCAGTGTCGCAGCTCAACCTGATCGCTCTTGAGGAAATTCCTGCGGGCCGGGACATTGTAAAACAACCGCTTGACCGTCATTCGGGTCCCCAAATCACACACCACAGGCTCCTTGGACTGGCACTCTCCGCCCTCCATCACCACTTCCACACCTTCTGCGTCATCGGCCCTTCGGGTGCGCAACTCGACCCGAGCAATAGAAGCGATACTCGCCAAGGCCTCGCCACGGAACCCCATGGTTGCCAGCGAAAGCAAATCGTCGGTACCCCTCAATTTGGAGGTCGCGTGCCGTCCAAAACAAGCCTCGGCATCGCCAGGGCCCATGCCCTTACCGTCGTCGGCTACCACAATTCGATTGCGGCCTGCGTCTTTGAGGTCAACCACAATTCTGCGCGCGCCCGCATCGAGCGCGTTTTCCATCAACTCCTTGACCACTGAGGCGGGGCGCTGCACCACCTCGCCTGCAGCGATTTGGTTAGCCACATGCTCAGGCAATCGTTGAATCAAAGTTTCGGTCGCCGTATTCATGGTCCTGGGGGAAGCAAATATTCTTTGGCAAAGTCCGTGGTTTCTACCCACAGCAATCCTCGCCAAGCAGCGTACAAAAGAACCAACAGAATCGCGAAGCTCCTCACCATAGCGCGTCGACGTGCAGAACGTGCTGCCTGTATGCGCGACTCACGGTCAATGCCCGGGCCGGCTGACTGACGAAATCGGAGTTTGCGTGGCGCATCATTGGCCGCTTCTCCCCCCGCTTCCGCCTCCAAGGCTTCTTTGCGGTCCCTCCAGCGCATAGCACGCCCGTCCACATGGGAAGAGCGGAAGGTGAAGTTCCGAGGTGCATGACGCACGTTGCGGAAAGGACTGGGAAGGCGTGGAGCTTTCATTCAGGCATTCAAAGTTGCCTGCTCTTGGGCAAAAAGCCGCAAGACTTCATCCACAGCCCGTCCACCACCGCAACGTTGAACGATGTTTTGAAGCACGCGATCGACCGCACTGTCTGGACATGACGCCCCCGAAGTCAAGAGCACTGTCGGCACTTCTGACCGCCATTCAGTGGGCCACCAATCATCTGAAACGCAGCGTTTTCCTTGCTCCAAACTAAAGTGCGCCAGCCCGCCATCCTCCTGAAACTCGTCCGATCCACGAATGAACCAAGTAGGCAAGACTTCTTCACAGAGTTCGACCAAATGCGATGTGTTGCTCGAGTTATATCCCCCAACCACCACCGCAAAATCTGCCGTTTCCCTGGCCATGTCCAAAGCAGAGGCTGTCGCGGTCTGATTGTCCAATGTGGCGTAGCACAACGTATCACGGGTGTTGGCAAACCGCTCGTCAGATCCACCGTCGCGCGCTTGCACCGCGGCCTTCAGATGGTCAGCAATGGCCTGGGTGTCGCTCGCCAACATGGTCGTCTGGTTGACCACACCGAATCCATCCAAGTCCTGTGGCACCTGAAACCCGGGAGACATTCTGTCTGCAAATTCATCTGCGAAACCCTTCCAATCGCGTTCGCCGCGGATATAAGACGCCAACACCTCGGCCTCGGCCATGTCCTTGATCACCAGCGATCGGGCATGCGCGCTGCTGTGGCTAAATGTGGCACGGGTTTCCTCGTGGCTGGGTTTGCCGTGAATGACCACAGAGTATTCTTTTTTGCCGAGCTGTGTCGCACGCTTCCACACCTTTTCTACGAATGGACAAGTGGTGTTGTACCGCTGAATGTCTACCCCAATCTCTTCCAATCGGGCCTCGATTTCAAGGGTGGTCCCGAATGCAGGCACAATGACGACATCCTCAGGAGACAGTGCCTCGAAAGGGTTGAGGGTGTTGCCCTCGGTATCCATTAAAAAACCAATGCCCTGAGATTCAAGGTCATCATTGACCTCTGGGTTGTGGATCATTTGGCTAAGCAGCCAGAGCTTTTTTCCCGGGTTCTCACTGACGGCACGATAGGCGATTTCGATGGCATTCTCGACCCCAAAGCAAAATCCAAAATGCCTGGGGAGAATGAAGCGCACCACCCCAAAATCCAAGACGCTGGGCTTCAGGTTTTGTTTGCGGGGGTCTCCCGTCTTCCGAAGGGCCTTCACCTTTCCGATCACGGGTGACCGATAAAATTCAGGGATATCAAACGTGCGCATACCACGAAAGTACAGGGCAACAGGCCGCCTTGTTCGTGTTCGACTGAATTCCCTGCATCCGCGACCCATACCAGCCAATGTTCTTCAGGATGAACATCCTGATTTTGAGGCCATTTCTCGGCACAACCGTCTGATGCGCCATCATGTCATTGCGCCCCCCTGCTCCTCGGTTGATTCACATCCCAGAAAGCACATGGAGGCCCTGGCATCTCTTCTTGGGCTTGCCCTTTTACATCTTTGATTTGGTACAAAACGCAACCTCTTTGAACACCCTGCGTATCACTCCCCGACGGCATCAATCAGTTGCGCAGCCTCCTCTCTCTGCGCGATCCGTCAACGCAGCCAGCTCCAAAACGGAGCGCTGCTCAAAGCCACCTGATAAGGGTACTGATCGACAGTACTGATGAGGTAGATGTGGTGAGAAGGGGCTGCTGGAGGGCGGCCCCTTCACTTTTTCAGGCATTTTCGAAAGCAACCAGAGCGCGTTTGACGCGCCGATTTCGGCGTTCTAATACCTTGGGGTCGGAGGGCTTTTTGCCCCACCGACGTGGGAATAAAGCACGGTGCCCCTTTGTCTCAACCCATGCCTCGGCCTTGACGTGCACCATAAATTCGGCCGGGTTTTGGAGCCAATTCTCTGCGTCGCGGCCTTCGAATGCAATGACAATATCTGGGTGCGCCTGCAACCACCTCACGAGCAAGACGTCAACGACTTCCTGAACCGCAGCGCAGGTTTTTCCCTTGGCGTCTCGCCGCAGGGCCTTTCGCGCCCATTGGTCCATCTCCAAGGCGGCGTCCGCAGTGGCTACAGGTTGCAAAGGGTCATATGGCGGCATGTCACAAGGACCACTCGCTTGCACAGCGCCCATTGAAATCAAACTCAGAACCGCACCCAAGAACTGTGCATTGAACCGCATCACAGTGCTGTGTCGTTTTCGGTGAAGGAAATTCCTTCTGTAGCCAATCCCTTGAGCAAAGGCGTATACAGCGCCGGGGAAATGGGCAATGTCACACCAGTGCCTCTCCATTCCCCACGCATCCACATGCGCGCTGCCAAGGCCAAAGGCAAGCCCACTGTCAAGGACATGGCTGTATGGGTGTCGTTCTCACCAATGTGCACCAAATGCGATGTGCGCACGCGCTGCTCCCCTCCTTCCGTTCGGTATCCAAAGCGGTGCCACATCACAATCATATCCAGATCCTCCGGCGCCAGTGACCACTTGGATTCTAGCCGGTGCTGCAGAATATCGCACGGCGAGCCTTTTCGAAGAGCAACCTCCTCTTCTCCAAAGAGCCCGAGCCAATCGAGCAAATCCAAGGCAGCCGAGTCCGCACCCGTTGTCTTGGCCACGGCGTCGCGCACTTGACTTTCGTCTGCATCTTTTCCTACCCCTCCTGCGAACCCCGCAGTCAATGCGCGCCAAGATGTCCCCTCGGGAAGGGAAAGCTGCGCATCGTCCCTGTTCATTCCAAGCTGGAACAGGGCGTCCCATCCTCCACAGAACCCATCACCCCGCAAAGTCCCACGGACGAGCGTCTCAATGCCCTCAAGACCATAAATGCCCTCATATGCCAGTGAATCTCGGTTCGCATAACCTTCGAAGCGTCCAGCCCCCGGAACATCGATGGGCGTGACCTCCTTGAAGAGCCGGTGCGGGGGCAACACCCTGTTCAATCCCCCCTTGCGGAAAGTGGCAGAACCTCCCTGCCCTGCCAGCACCACATTCCTGGGGTTCCACGTGAATTTGTAGTGCCACGGATTGTCGTCGCTCTCTGGCGCCACAAGCCCCCCGGTGTAGCTTTCAAAACCTGTCAATTGCGCACCCTCGGACTTCAATTCATCGATCACCTGCATGGCGCTGAGGTGGTCAATACCGGGGTCCAAACCAAGCTCATTGAGGATGGGAATCCCCGCATCTTTAGCCGCTTGGTCCATCGCCGCAATCTCTGGCGAGAGGTAACTGGGGGTGATGAGAGGAGTGCGGGTCGCAATGGCATCTGTCGCGACTTCTGGATGCAAAAAAGCCGGCAACATGCTGATCACAAGGTCAGCCTGAGCGATCTCATTTCTGCGCGCTTCTGGATTGCCAGCATCCAATGCAAAGGCGGTAGCGGCCGGATGACCTTCCGCCTTCCGGTTGGCCAAATTCACATCCAAATCCCCTATTCGCACACCATATCCTTCCTGAGCGGCATGCTGCAACAGGTGACGGATTAAAGACGAGCTGGAGCGACCTGCTCCGAGGATGAGAACGCGTTTCGGCATGCCTCAAATTTCGCGGTCGAACAGAAAGACACACCCCCTATCGCAAAGACTGGCACGAGACTTGTCCACAACAGTGCCCAAGTGGGACTATTTTCGAACCCTGTCAAGACCGCGAATCCATGCAAAAGCCTATGCGACACCTCTTCCTCATCTTGAGCTGTGCAGTCCTCATTCTAGCGGGGTGCTCCGGCCCCAAGGCCTTGACAAAACGCGGCGGAGAAATGCAAAATGCAGGCATGGTCAAGCAAGCTGCAGAGCTGTATTACCAAGCATTGCGCAAAAAGCCCAACTACATCGACGCCATGATCGGGTTGCGTACCGCAGGACAAGGCGTCATCGATACATGGGTGGGAGAATTCCAGCAAGCTTCCATGGATGGAAGGCGCAAAGACGCACTGGATCTGTACGACAACATGTCGGCCTATACGGCCCGCATATCCAAGGTAGACGTTGACCTCATCATCCCATCTTCTATTGTTTCGGATTACGAAGACCACCTCGACGAACACCTCATCGAATTGGACGAACAAGGGCACCAACAACTGGAAGCAGAGGACTTTGCCGGCGCAGCCGCCACATTCAAAGAGATCATCCACTTGGATGCGGAATACGGAGATGCCAAGGCCTTGTTGGTCATCGCCCAGGCCGAGCCTGAGTACCGCAATGGAAACACCATGTTATCGGAGCAACGCTACAGAGCTGCCCATGGTGCTTTTAGTCGAGCCCTGACATTTGACAGCGATTACAAAGACGCACAATCCTTGCAGCAAAGCGCTCTAGAGGACGGGCGGTTCAATGTGGCGGTGCTCAAGTTCGACAGTCGAAACCGCGACAAAGACATCGCCCTTGAGCTCAGAAGCAACATTCAAAATGGGCTCATTCAAACCAACGATCCTTTCCTAGGCATCGTAGACCGGACGCAGCGGGACGAAATCATCGCCGAACAAGAGCTATCGATCTCAGGGCTTTCCGATGAGCAAGTAGAAGTAGGCGGCTTGGCCGGTGCCCGAGCGATGCTCACCGGCGCCATTTTGATGTACACCATGGAAACCGGCGACCCCATCCGGACCTCGCGACCAGGTTTCCGCAAATTTTTCCGAGAGGTCAAGGACGACGAAGGCAACACCAAAAAAGTGGCGGCCTTCGCGCCTGCTCAATACACTGTGCACTCGCAAAGGCGCAACGTCATCATCAAGTATGAACTCAAGCTCGTCAGTACCGAAACCAGCGAAGTGCTGTTCTCGAAAGTCGAGGAGGTCGCCTATAGCGACAACATCGAATTTGCAACGAGCCAAGTTCCTGCAGGCACACTCTACCCCGCGCGCTCCAATGGAGAAGTCAACAGAAGTGGCAAATCTCAAATGAACAGCCTGCTGGGGGCACGTCGCACATTGATGCCCGAGTCCAGCATGCGCAACCAAGCCGTTCAAGAGGCCGCTTCACGCGGCATTCGCCAAGTAGAAAACTTCTTGTCCAGCCACATCCAATGATTCCAAACCGAGCGAACATATCACTGATTCTTTCGGTCATGGCCTTTGGGTGGCTATGGAGCGGGTGCGCAGGAAACAGAGGCGCAGAACAGCTCCCTCCTCCCGATTGGATCGAACAACGGCCGCTGTCTCAAAGCTATTTCATCGGCATCGGCAGCGCCGTCCAAACCCCAATGAAGGGCGATGCGCTCGCCAATGCCAAGAAACGGGCAGCCGCCGACCTCGCTTCTGAGATCGCCGTCAAAGTCGAAAGCGCCTCTTTGCTAGAAAGCGCCGAAAACAACGGGACGGTCTCCGAGCGCTTCAGCACTTCCATTTCCAGCCATGCAGAGGAACGCATCGCAGGCTTTGAAGTGGTGGACATTTGGGAGGACGAAAGCCGGGTTCACGTCTACTACAGACTCAACAAAGCCCGACATGCCCAACTGCGGGAAGCCCGCCGCACAACGGCCATGGAATCCGCCCTTGCAGAATATGCCATGGGTTTGGCCGCGCGCAATGCGGGCCACATTCAACAAGCACTCAACCACCTGGGTGCTGGTGTCATGGCACTGGAAGAATTTTGGAATGAAGTCAACCGGAAAGAGCTCGAAGGACAAATGGTCACCATCGAGCCTCACCTCCTGCGAACCATGCGCAATACAGTCTTAGCCATTCAGCTGGATGGGGCTGTAGACGCGGTGGAATTGAGCGCTCAAAACAACTTCAAGTTCCCTTTGGGACTCCATGCGACCATCGATGAAAAACCCGCTATAGGCTTGCCGTTGAAATACCAATACCACAACGGAACCTACATGAAACGCGCGACCGAATTCACAGATGACCGCGGCGATATGGTTGCCCTGATTTCAGGTGTAAACGGTGAACGTCCCAACAACACCCTTTCCGCAGAGGTCGATACCGAACGTTTGTGGAAGGCGGCGAATCTGGACGATGTACTTCCCGATTTAATGGGAGAGGTTACGACGGCTTCATTGCGCATTCCCATCCATGTTGCCATGCCGACGGTGCACATTGCCATCGCCGAAAACAGCACAATAGAGCCCACACAACAAGACGGCGTGTTGACCGCGCTGCGCAATGCCATGCGCTCTGAAGGCTTCGAAGTTTTGGCAACACCTCAAACCGCAGACTACAGCATTGAAATTGACCTCAGGCACAATTACAATGCACAATCTGCATCCTACAGCCAGTTCCAAACTGTTTATTTGAACGGCACCCTGCGCACACGCAACGCTCAAGGTGAAGTCACCCAAGAAATAGTCTTAGACCGCACCAAAGGTGTTCACCTGAATCCAGAATCAGCCATGCGCCTGGCCCTATCAAAAACTGCAGAATCCCTTGAAAAAACTGCAGGGAAAAAAGTCGCAGCCGCATTGCAATAATGCCTTTGGCACGATATTCGCTTTTGTCTACCCGTAATCTCAACACTATTCATCATGACACGTACAACCCAACTCATGCTAACAGGCCTTTTGATTGGGCTTACTTCGGTCACCACCGGCTGCAAAAAGAACAAAGAAGTCGCCAAGCCTAAAGGTGAGGTGGAGATTGTCGAATACTGCACAGGTGCCGATTATAACAGCGACAGCAAGCACTTCCGTTCAACCGCCACCGGCGAAAGCCAAGACCGAGAAATCGCCAAGAAGAAGGCCCGTTCAACGGCAGAAAGCCGCATCGCCCGAACTGTGAGCGCCACCATCAAGGCCGTTACAGACAACTACGTTTCTAGCACCGAGTTTAACAACCGGGAGGAAGCCACTGAAACCTTTAACGAATTGGCGCGCACCGTTGTCGACCAGGAACTTCGCGGCGCCATCGTGATCTGCGAAAAGTTGACGCAGCGCGAGAATGGGGTATACGTAGCCTATGTGGCGTTGGAGTTGAGCGGCGAAAAGTTCGCTTCCAAGTACAACGAGAAAATCTCGGAAGACGAGCGCATCATGGCGGAATACAACTACGAGAAGTTCAAGGAAACCTTCCAAGAGGAGATGAACAACTTGCGGAACTGATCCGAATCAATCTCTACAAAAAAAGGCACCCAAGGGTGCCTTTTTTTATGCCCTTAAAGTCGCCAACCACTCTGCCAAAACCACCCTACCCATGGGAGTTAGAACACTCTCAGGATGAAACTGAACCGCTTCTAAAGGCAAAGTCTCATGGGCCAATGACAGCACCAATTCCGGGTCGTTTTCAGCCACCGACGTGATCCTCCAACAAGCAGGCAATACTGAACGGTCCGCGCACCAACTGTGGTAATGGCCCACTTCAAAACGATCGGGCAATCGTGCAAGTATTGGAGATGTCCCTGTGCGCAGCGCGGTCGCCTGCATGCCGTGACGAACCTGTTCCATCTGACGCAATCCCCCCCCGCTCCATTCTACCAAAGCTTGCAGGCCCAAGCACACGCCCAAAATGGGATGATGAGGCGCCCAGGCTTTCACCAAATGCATCAAGCCAGGGGATTCGTTGGGCAAACCAGGACCTGGCGACAACACAATGCCGTCAAAGCGTTCCGCGTCTTCTGTGTCCCATTCTCCCGCCTGGCGCACCTCAACCTCAGCCCCACTGCGACCGAGGTCATGGACCAAGTTCCAAGTAAAAGAGTCGCGGTTGTCGACCATTAAAATCCGCACGGAAGTCATGGTGCAAAGGTTCGTCGATGCGACCGATACTTGCACCATGTCTAAACCCATTGCGAGCTACAGTCCATTCAGACGCGCTGGAAACACCGTTTACTGCAGCGGCCAAATCCCTTTGATTCCAGCATCTGGAGAACTGCTTCAGAGCACGATTTCAGCAGAAGTTCACCAGGCCATCGACAACCTGGAAGCCGTGTTGACCGCTGCAGATTCAAGCCTTCAGAACGTCGTCAAGACCACCGTTTTCTTGATCGACCCACGGGACTATGTCGCCATGGACGAAGCCTATCGCACGCGTTTTATTGACCCCTTGCCTGCACGCGAGGCGGTTTTTGTAGCAGGACTTCCCAAACAGGCGCGCATAGAAATCAGCGCCATCGCGTGTGATTGAACCCACACCCAACACAACTGTTCTCTCATCAGACGTCACCATGGAAATCCTGCGCAAACTCCTGCACTACGCCAACCCATTGAACCTCTTTCGCAAGAGCGAAGGAGAAGGCGTCAACCTTCGTGTCATGCACGGCATCAACAAGGTCTCAATGACCCTCTTTATGCTCTGCTTGATCTACATGCTCATCCGAACCTTGAGCCGGTAAAGGGCCGCCTGGATTTCACTGTTTATCAGCGAATCAGACCGCTTCCCTGGAAGCGTTTTTCCACCTTGACATCGCGGAGCATCGAGGCCTTGACCGCGAGCCGAAGCTGCAAACTCTGCTGCACACCAAAAGGCACCCAGCGTGCCGAAAACTCCCAGCAGTGGAGGTCCCACATCACATTGACTTGAGTGTTGGTGAATTCCTTCGCCTTGAAATCGTAGCCTGACCCTACTGTAATCCGCCAATCCTCGAACAACGTCACGTTGCCATTGAACGTCACGTTTTGGGTAAGTATGGTCGTGTCAGCCTGAAGATCACTGCGCCAATTGCGCTGCAGGCGCATGGTATAGCCCGCCCTTAAGCTCCACGGAACCTCCCCTTGCCCTGTCCAACTCCCATTCACCGAAGCGTTGGCCCTTTTGAGCCTGAGGGGCGCCCCGCCGTCCTCAAACAAGAAGCGGTCAATGTTCGCTCCCGTGCTGTCCCGGGCATAAACGCTGTGCGCAAACCCAATGTTGACCGGAAACTTGCCGGCCAAAGTCGTGAACCCTGACCCTGTGATGTCACTCCAACGCAAGCTATCGGCTTGCAGGTTATGACTGGCCCGTAAAGACAGGTTGTCGATCAGGCGCACCTTCCGCATCTCGCCATCCTTGTCACGCACCTTCGCCTCCAAGTTGTTGTTCAATGTGAAGTTGAGGGCTCCCTGAGCATTGAGCTCTGCAGGTGTGTACAATCCAGGAGCTAAAGGGTCGTACACCTCGAGCACAGCACCATCGATGCCCACCAACGTATCGCGGCGATTAAAAGCGGGATTGTAACTGAAGCCCACCTGAGGCGTGATCACATGGCGGATGGCCCGCAACCGGCCTTCGCCCCTGTTCTCGAAGGTGCCGTAAAATTTGGTATTCGCACTGACCCCCATACGCCAATCCCCATCCATGTAAAAGCCGGGAATGGTGTCGGTGATGATGCTGTCCGGCACATCTGGACTGACCGCCTTGTTGAGCGCATCGAAGTTCCAGTAGCCGTTGTAGGAAACGTTGGGCGTAAAGCTCACAAAGCCCGCCTTGATTTGGGTCGAAGCCGACGCCGTGTGCTTGATGCCTGACTGGGCCCTTTCTATCAGTCCAGCCAACCCTTCTTCGAACAAGGTGGTATCTGCACCACTCACGCGCTGCTCGGTCTTGAGGGCATATGTCATGCCAATGCGATCGTACCAACCCTTGGTGACGGCATTCGGCCTCAGCAGGCGAGAAATCGGCAACTCAAATCGGCTCACATTGATCCCCACAGAGGGCACGACCAAATCCACCCGGCCCGTGCTGCTGTTTTGGTTGTGCCGCGCCGTGGCCGTTAAACTCACGGGTTTCCCCGGCAGCGATGCGTTGTAATTGATGCTCGAGGAAAAGGTGTTGGACAAAAAGTCTTCCTGCGACGAATTCAACTGCGACCGGAAATTGCCGCTCGAACCAAAGTTGACGTTGGCATTGAACCGCCCATTGGGACGGGCTTTGGGATCTTGACTGTGGCTCCATCGCACAAAAAACTCGGTCCTTCGACTGGCATCCGGATCCCCCGCCGTGCCCCCCGACACGATGCTGGATCTGGAGAGTTGCAGGTTGCCATTGAAACGATAACGGTAGCGGTACTGTGCCGTGCCGGCAACGCGCCATGTCCCCCGGCTGTAGAGGTCCCCTTGAACCCGAGCATCCCAGTGGTCACCCAAAGGTTCGTACCACCCCAAATCCTTAATGAAGTAGCCCAATTCCCTTCCGTTTCCGAAGCTGGGGAAGATCAAGCCACGGCTGCGCTCTTGCTTTTGAGGAAACCAGAAAAAGGGCAACCCGATGGGCAAGGGGATTTTGCGGACCTTGACGAACATCGGGCCACTGACCACCTTTTTGTCGGGCACCAACAATCCCCGCGTCAAGTGAAAATGGAAGTGGGGCCGCTCGGCGTCGCATGTCGTGAATTTGCCGCCGCGCAAGAAGATGCGGCCATCCGGAAAGCGCTTGGCCCGATCGGCATGGAAGGTCAATTCGCCCTCGGTGGTGATGGCCTTGCGGCTGATCCCTTTGCGAGAATCGAGGTCATACCGCAAAGCGTCTTGGGTGAACGACTTGCCCTCCTGGGTAAACAACGGCCGTCCCATCCAAGCGCCCGTGCTGTCGCGCACACCTTCCGCCTCAATCTCACGCTGAGCGGCCAAATAATCCACGCGGGCAGCCTCCAATACAATCCCCGCCGTCTCCACTTTGGCATTCCCCCACAGCGCAACCCTTTCCTTTCTCACCTCAAAAACAATGCTGTCGGCAGCTTGGTACGCGATGGGGTCTACGCCCTTGGGACGCAGTGAATCGAGGGGTGCAGACCAAATATCCCCTTCCACGTTAGGCGCCGGGTCAATGGCGCCAGAAGCCACCATCCATTGTGTTCGGGCGGAGTCGGGCCGAAGGCGCAAGGACAATCCCGGTAGGCTCGCTGCATCCCGTGAACCATCGATGGGGTCAGCAGCCAATGCCGCCAAATCCGCAAAATCACCCGTGGGCGCTTGCAGTAACGTGATCGTCGAGAGGCCTGCTGAATCCAGCCGCATGAGGATTTCAGAACACGCCGCTCGGTTGGCTTGTGGCAGCGGGGCAGGCAGGCTGTCCGCTCGGGCTTTGGCCAAGGCGACGCTGTCAGGATCGGCGAAGTACAGCGTTCTGCCATTGCCAAAAATGGCGACCTCCTCGAGCCCTGATTCACTGAAGGTCCCCTCCAGGTCCCGACCCGCAATTTGGTGGAAAAAGCCACCCGCTGCAGGGCTGGCAACAAACGCATGGCCGCGCACCTCAAGGCGGTCTGCTGCACCATCGCGCAGAAAAAGACGCACCGAATCTCCGGTTAATTGATCGGAACCACTCCACAAAACAGGGGCACCCTCTAAATCCACCCGTCCTTCCCTTTCTGACCAGGCCAATTGCTCGGCGGCCCCCGTGACTTCATCGGAATAGAGTGCGGCACCATCCCCAGCAAACAGCGTGCGCTGCAGTGCAGAATCTGTGGCGATCGTGATGGTAGGACCCTGCACCAAGAGCGGCGCATCGCCTTCATTGAGCCAAGCAAAAGCCTCTCCCCGCATGGCAACCTGCCCAGCTTCGCCATCTGCTTCTCGCTCAAAATCTACAGCGTTGCCCCCCAGGCGGTAGGTGCCCACCGTATCGGTCAAGAGTACCCGACCCCGCGCTACACCTAGCGAATCGGTCAAAGCCAGGCTGTCGCCCGTCACTACCAAATCACCGTCTCGAAAGCGGGCCAATGACGCAGAATCTCCAACAAACCATCCTCCACCGGCCTCTAAATCCCATTCGCCCCGGGCACAATCCACCCCTCCAGAAGGGTAGCGGATCTCTGTGGGGACGGTCAACAATAGCCTTCTGCTCTTGGGCAAATACCCCACACGCTCTGCACTCACCGTGAGGGTGTCGACCACCATGTCGACCTCCCCCATAAAGTCCATGCGTCCCGAATCGCGCTGGTACCGCCCTTGCTCACTTGTGATCAGTTCTCCTTGGGTTCTGACCTCACCCCCGCCAGCATACCGGGCGACCCCCTCCCTAAAATCATAGATGGTCTGCGTCGTGACCAAAGTCCGCGCTCCATCGGCTTCAGAACGGTCAACCAGGCGCACTTGAGGCCCCGTCATGGTGCCCACTCCACTGTCGGGGTGCAAGGTCAACTGGCGTCCAAACAAGGCCATCGGACCATCCTCTACCCGGACTTCGCCCATCATTTGAAAACGGCCATCCGTGTAACGCCATGCGCTGTCGCAATGCACCACCGCTCCATCAACAGAGAGCCTGACATCACCAATCAACCGCTGTCCATCCACCACCGCAGGATTGCGGGCGATCTCATCAGCCTGCTCAATGCGCACCTCGACCGTCTGCGAAACGGCGCAATACGGAGTCAAAGCGCACAGCATGCACCACAGAAACCGCACAAGAAAACGGGACAAAGCCGCGTTGTTCACGTGAGAAACAACGCAAAAATCAGGGGTTCGGTATTCGTTCTCGATTGCCAACAATGCGCGGCGCAAATTCGCCCGGAATAACCGTGCAAATGCTCCTCAAATCTAGATAGTTTTCACCCTGTAGATGAGCAACACGCCCGCATACCACAACAAGACCCTTCAGGGAAAGCACCACCCGCTGCATAAGACGCGCTTGACAGGCCCGTTCCAGCACTTGGGCGTATGGGTCGCATGCGGAGTTTTTGTTTTGGCAAGCAGCGCGTTCCGACCTCCTGCAGAACCGACCATGACCGTGGTCATTGATGCGGGACACGGAGGAAAAGACCCGGGCAACTTGGGCACAGGCCGCTACAAGACCGCAGAAAAAGACATTACCCTCGCTGTAGCGCACAAAACAGCGGCCTACATCGAGGAACGGGTTCCGGGTGTTCGCATCGTGATGACCCGCACCGGTGACACCTATCCCACCCTGCCCGAACGGGTTCGAATGGCCAACGAATCCGAGGCCGACCTGCTCCTGTCCATCCACTGCGACAGCTTCGAGAAATCCAGTGCAGTCGGCAGCTCGACCTTTGTCATGGGCCTGGGCAAAAGCGATGCAAGCCTAAGGGTAGCTTCGAAGGAGAACGCCACGATTTTCCAAGAAAACAGCGACGAAACAAGAGGTTTTGACCCCAACGACCCCGACACTTTTATTGCCCTGGCCCTCAAACAGGAGATCTACTTGGAGCGCAGTTTGCAGCTCGCCGACCTCATTCAAACCCAATTCCGCGAGCGCGTTGGCCGCAAGGACCGTGGCGTGAGACAGGCGGGCTACTATGTAACAGCCTATGCCAACATGCCCAGCGTGCTGGTCGAATTGGGGTTTTTGACCAACCCAAAAGAGGAGGATTTTCTGCGCTCAGAAAAAGGACAGGACTACATGGCCAGTGCACTGTTTAGGGCTTTCCGCAGCTATGCTGAAACGTGGTTGAGCCTTGAATCGGCGGTAGAAGCCCCCCCCAGCGCTGCACCAACTCCCGAGAAAACCGCTGCAGATACCGGTGCCATCGACGAGCCCACCCCAGAGGAAACCGTTGTTGAAACCCCTGCCTGGTTCAGCACCCTCGAAAACACATGCTCAGATGGCGTGTGCTTCACAGTGCAAGCCGCCAGCTCTCGCAGGGGCGGTCCGTTGGTGGACGATGAAGGCCATGAGGTCCCTTTCTCGCAATCCACCCTATCCGGTGGCGTGCATAAATACCGCGTAGGCTCATCCCCATCATACGCGGTCGCTTGCCAGATGCGCGATACCTTGCGGTTGAAAGGTTTTCCCGACGCTTTTGTGGTGGCCTTCGATGACGGATCCCGGATCCCATTGGAGCAAGCCATCAAAAAGCAGCGGAACTGAAAACACATTGAGCATGCAAAGAGGCAAGGAAATCAAAATTGGCATACTCGTTCTCCTAGGGGGAGCGTTGCTGGTTCTTGGTGTCAACTACCTCAAAGGATTTAACCCTTGGGGCGGGGGCAATACCTTCCATGCCATCTACGAAAATATTGATGGTCTTGCGGTATCAAACCCTGTGGTGGTCAATGGCTTCCAGGTAGGACAAGTGTCCGGAATCAACTTTTCGGCCGAGGGCACCGGCGACCTCCACGTGTCCTTCATCATCGAAAAGCCTGGGCTTCGGGTCAGCAATGACACCAAGGCACGCATCGTCTCCAACGACCTGTTTGGGACCAAGGCCATTGATTTGGTGGCAGGCCGCAGCCTCACGCTCGCGGTCCCTGGAGATACCCTTCCCTCCGAAATTGAAATCGGCATCACAGAAGCGGTAAAACAAGAACTGCTTCCACTCCGCCAGAAGACGGACCAACTGATCGCGGGTGTAGACGACATCCTCATCAACCTGCAGTCCGTTTTCCAAGACAGCGCCACGCAGGGGTTGCCCAAGGCCTTTGAAAGCATACAGCGGACGATGGAGAACCTTGAGAGCACATCCCGCACACTGGACCTCACCGTGGATGAAAACCGTGCCGCACTGAAGGGCATCATCGATAACATGGAAGAATTGACCGGGTTTGTCAACTCTCAACAAGGTGCCCTCTCCAATGCTTTGGGGAACTTCAGTCAAATCAGCGACTCTCTCGCGGAATTGCAACTCGCCACGACCTTGCGAAAAGCCGATGCTTCCGTTTCGGAACTCAATCGCCTGCTCGAAGGGCTGAATAATGGCGAAGGCACCTTAGGAGCGTTGCTCAAAAACGACACGCTGCACAACGGATTGCTCGCCACCAATAAGGAGGTTCAAAATCTGATCAACGACCTGTACCTCAATCCGCAGCGGTACATCCGGGTTTCGGTCTTCGGGCGCAAGGAAAACCGAAAGATGAGTGAAAAAGAACTGGAGCGGTTGCAGCGGTTGATTCAGAGCGAGCTTGACAACCGCGCCGAAGACATTGAGTAACAACCTGCCCAAGACCTGCTCACCATGGCCCATTTGATCGGACAACTGACTTTCCTTGTGCTGCTTGGCACAGCGGGCTTCTTATTTGCCCGCCGCATTGGCCAAATCCGACGCAACATCAATCTGGGGAGGGATGTGAACCGTTCCGACCGACCGAAAGAACGTTGGGCTGTGATGGCCAAGGTGGCGCTCGGCCAATCCAAGATGGTCGTCCGGCCCGTAGCGGGCATCATGCATATTGTGATCTATGCCGGCTTCATTTTGATCAACATCGAGGTCCTCGAGATTTTGGTCGACGGGCTGTTTGGCACCCACCGGATTTTTGCGCCTTTTCTTGGTGGCTTCTACAACTTTCTGATCGCCACTTTTGAGTGGCTCGCCTTGGGTGTTTTGGTGGCGTGTGTGGTCTTCCTTGTCCGGCGCAACCTCTTGCCCATTGCCCGGTTCCGCAGTCCAGAAATGAAAGGCTGGCCGAAGAACGACGCCAACATCATCCTTGCAGTAGAGGTCCTCTTGATGTTCGCTTTCCTGACCATGAATGCCGCCGATGCCCTGGCCCAAGCCCGCGGCTTGGACCATTACATCGCCGCAGGGTCATTTCCGGTCAGCCAATGGCTGCACCCCCTCTACGACGGTTTGTCCAACGCTGGCATCGTGGCATTGGAACGTGGCGCCTGGTGGTTCCACATCGTGGGCATACTGGCCTTTTTGGTGTACGTCCCCTACAGCAAGCACTTCCACATTTTCCTCGCCTTTCCGAACACTTGGTACAGCGACTTGACACCCGCAGGGAACATGGACAATATGGCCGCGGTCAAAAAGGAAGTGGACTTGATGATGTCGGGCGACCCGTTTGCTGCGCCCGCAGCACCCGCCGAAGAAACGCCTGCAGAACCGGCACCTTTTGGAGCCAAAGACGTTCAAGACCTGACTTGGAAACAGCTCATGGAGGCATACAGCTGCACGGAGTGCGGACGCTGCACCTCTTCATGCCCCGCCAATGCGACCGGAAAGCTGCTCAGTCCGCGTAAAATCATGATGGACACCCGCGACCGTGTAGAGGAAGTGGGCAAGGCCATCCAAGCTGCAGGAGGCCAATGGGAAGGCGACGGAAAATCCCTACTCGGCCATTACATCTCTGAGGAAGAGCTTTGGGCCTGCACAAGTTGCCAAGCCTGCGTAGAAGCTTGCCCCATCAACATCAGCCCCATGGGCATCATTTTGGACATGCGCAGAAGCCTGATCATGGAAGACTCCAAGGCACCTGAATCCATCACGGCCATGTTCAATAACGTCGAAAACAACGGCGCCCCATGGGCCTTCCCTGCCGCTGACCGTGGCAAGTGGACCGATGAATTGTCCGCCGAATCCTGAACCTGACCGATATGGCATTGACCGTCCCCACATTGGCCGATATGAACGCCCGCGGAGAGACTCCAGAAGTCCTCTTTTGGGTGGGCTGTGCCGGCAGCTTTGACGACCGCGCCAAGCGCATCACCAAGGCCATCGCCCGCATCCTGCATGCAGCCGAAGTGCCGTTTGCCGTTTTAGGCGCAGAAGAGAGCTGCACAGGCGACCCTGCCAAGCGCGCAGGCAACGAATTCCTGTTTCAAATGCAAGCCGCCCAAAACATCGCCGTCCTGAATGGATACGGTGTCAAGCGCATTGTGACCGGATGTCCGCATTGCTTCAATACGCTGAAAAACGAATACCCGGAATTGGGCGGCGCCTATGAGGTGATGCACCACACCCAGTTTATCCAACAGCTCATCGCCGACGGACGCCTTAAAATCGCCGATGGTCAGCCTTTCAAAGGCAAGCGCATCACCTTCCATGACCCCTGCTATTTGGGCCGGGGCAACGGAGAGTACGCAGCCCCCCGTGAGGCATTGGCCGCTTTGGATGCCGACCTGGTAGAGATGCGGCGCTGCAAGAAAAACGGACTGTGCTGTGGAGCCGGTGGCGCTCAAATGTTCAAGGACGCCGAAAAAGGAAACCGCGAAGTCAACCACGAACGCACCGACGACGTGCTCGAAACGGGAGCCAAAGTGGTCGCTACAGGATGCCCGTTTTGCAACACCATGATGACCGACGGCATCAAGAATGCAGAGCGCGAAGGGGACATCGAAGTCAAAGACATCGCAGAATTGATCGCAGAAGCGGCGGACCTGCTCTAAAGCTTTGCCCACAATGCGGCTAAATTGCCGCCCCAAAACACCTAAAACATGGCCCTACTCGAAGGCAAAATCGCCCTCATCACCGGCGCCTCACGCGGCATCGGAAAATCCATCGCCCAGCGTTTCGTTCAAGAAGGCGCTACGGTCGCCTTTACCTACCGGTCTAGCGAGGAAAAAGCGCGTGAATTGGAAGCTGAACTCACCGCTTCTGGGGGAACGGCCCGCGGCTTCAAATCCGACGCCGGCAGCCTCACGGAGAGCGAAGAGCTTGTGGCACAAGTGGTCGAAGCCTTTGGAACCGTAGACATCCTCATCAACAACGCGGGCATCACCCGCGACACCTTGTTGATGCGCATGTCAGAAGAACAGTGGGATGATATCATGCAGGTCAACCTCAAGAGCTGCTTCAACCTGACCAAGGCGGTGTTGCGAACCATGCTCAAAGCGCGCTCCGGCAGCATCATCAATATGTCCAGCGTAGTAGGAATCCAGGGCAATGCAGGGCAGGCCAATTACTCAGCTTCTAAGGCAGGAATTCTGGGATTCACCAAAAGCGTCGCTTTGGAACTCGGCAGCCGCAACATTCGCTGCAATGCCATCGCTCCAGGCTTTATCGAAACGGAAATGACCGACGCCCTTGACGAGGCTACCGTACAAGGATGGCGCGACGCCATCCCGCTCAAGCGGGGCGGACGGCCTGAAGATGTGGCAGATGCCTGTGTTTTCCTTGGGTCAAATATGAGCGCCTATATCACAGGCCAAACCCTTTCCGTTGACGGCGGAATGCGGATGTAACTTCGCGCCATGCGCGATGTCCTCCTCGATGCCCCCTTTATTCAGGTCGCCCTTGCGCTGACTTTTGTAGTGGTGGCCGCTGCGCTCTTGTACCGCATTGACAAGGGCAATCGGCACCTTCACGGAGGACTGCGGGGAGCCCTTGGAGTCGTTCGTGCTTTGACCTTGGCGACCATTGTGCTGCTGATGTTCAGGCCTGTGCTTCGGGTCGAAGAAAGCACAACCCGGCAACCCACGCTGATCGTTTTACAGGACGCTTCTCGATCCGTTGGCGCCGATCATGAGGATTGGGGCAATACGCTGGACCAATGGCTCAGCACCTTGCCTTCCGAACCGGGAGAACCCGGAGCAGCCGTGAGTGTGTACGCATTCGGTGCAGACCTCACCCAGAAGGAAGCGGGCGAGACATGGACTTTTGACGACCCCACCACAGACCTTTCGACGGCTTTAGATGTGATTCAAGGCCAATGGGCGGGAGCCCCTGTAGGCGCCGTCATTGTTGCCACCGACGGACGGTTCAATCGGGGCCGAAACCCAGAATCGATGAGCAGCCGGATCCCCGCTCCATTGCATACCATCGCCTTGGGGGATACCACCCTGCAAAAAGACATTCGCATCCTGCGGCTGCTTCACAACGATGTCGCTGGACTGGGCAACCGTTTCCCCGTTGAAATTGAATTGGGCGCACAAGGGTACAAGGGGCCTTCAGAAGTGCGCATTTCGGGCACAGGCACCAACCTCTCACAAGAAGTCAACTTCGATGGCTCAGGCGCCCCTGTCACCGTTCAATTCTTGATCGAGGCCACTGAGCCAGGCCTTCAACGCTACAGCATCCGTGTCGGCACCATCGAAGCAGAGGAAAACACCAGCAACAACAGACGCACCGCTGTCATTGACATTATTGAAGGTCGGAAGCGCATTCTGCTCACCGGTCCCGCTCCTCATCCCGACCAAGGCGCTTGGTCCAATGCGCTGTCGAGCAACATCAACTATGAGGTGGCGGTCCAAGACCTCTCAGAAGTAGAGCCTGGAGAAGGCAAAGAGCGCTGGGATGCCGCCTTTCTATTTTCGTTTGACCCTGCAGACAAGGACGCTGTTCGGACGTACAGCAGTTTCAGAAAAGCAGGCATACCAGTGGGCCTGATCATGGACCCACAAGGCGACTTTTCCAACCTTTCCTCTTTGGGGCTTGGGTTTGAAGTCAAAGCCGTCCGCCAAGGACTGACCACCGACCCCCGCGGCGGAGTCAATCCGGCCTTCCCCCACTTCAGCTTGTCCGAGGGGGTCGAAGAGTGGCTCGCCGAAGTGCCCCCCTTGATGGCACCTTTTGGCGAGACTTCCTGGGGACCGGCGCACACCCCCCTCCTCTTCCAACGCATTGGCGGTATCCTCACCGATGATCCACTGCTCACTGTGACCCAAACCGCAGAAGGACGCGGCATGGTCTTGATGGGAGAAGGCAGCTGGCGCTGGCGCCAAGTGGGCTATCTGCGCACCGGTTCGCATGATGTGTTCGATGACTTTGCAGGAAAACTGACCCAGTTCTTGACCTCAGATCCCGGAGTCGATCGATTCAGGGTTGAGTCACCCCGCATCATCAACGAAGACCAGCGTTTGCAAATGCAGGCCAGGGCATATGACGCCACTCTTCAGCCTTTCATGGGGGCCGATATCGCCCTTCAATTGTCGGACAGCACAGGAACCCAGTTCGATTATCGCTTTTCTGCTGCCACCTCTGGCGGATACGCTTTGGACGCCGGCCGGTGGCCCGAAGGCACCTATACGTGGCGTGCCACCACTGATATTGGAAGCACCACTTTTGAGCGCAGCGGTGCCGTGGAGGTTCGGGCCATCGAGCTGGAGCAAAATGGCCGAGCAGCAGACCACGCCACCCTCCAAAGGCTGTCCCTATCGGCTGGCGGCATCACCATCTCCCCAACGCAACTGGACAGCCTCACTGGCGTGATGACCGCCTCTGGGCGCTTTACACCCGAGCGGGATTGGTCAGAAAGCCTACAGGACATCATCAAATGGAAAGTGCTCGTCTACATGCTCCTCGGGCTGCTTTCTGTAGAATGGATGTTGCGCCGTTGGGCAGGCACTTATTAACGCCAACATGAGCGTCTGAGCTATAGCTTAGCCTCATGGATACATCTTCCCGCCCCATTCGATTGGTGGCCATCGTTTCGGGCCTGTTCGTGGCCCTGCTCATCAGCTGGTCCTCGATTACCTACACCATCCCCTCTGGTCACGCTGGACTGGTTTTCCGGACTTTCTCTGATGGAATCAACCCCGATGAAGCCCCTGTAGGACAGGGCTTTCACTTCAAAGCCCCCTGGGACCGCATTGCCGTTTACGAAGTGCGGCAAAAGGAAGTGCAACAGACCCTCGACGTCTTGTCTTCCAACTTGCTGAAAATCCAGTTGGACATGACGGTCTTTCACGAGCCTGTTCGCACAGCACTCGGCTCTCTGGAAATCGAGCGCGGAAGAGATTACGAAGATGCCGTGATCATTCCTTCCATGCGCGCTGTATCGCGAGAGGTCTTCGCCAAATACTTGCCGGAAGAGATCAACACCTCCAAGAGAGAGCAAATTCAAATCGAGATCAAGGATCGCTTGCGCGAAAAGCTCTCGAGCAACTTCATTCAGCTCAACGACGTCCTAATCCGCAACATCCGCTTGCCCAAGACATTGGAACAGGCCATTGAGCGCAAGCTGCAGCAAGAACAAGAATCCTTGGAATACGAGTTCCGTCTAGAGAAAGAGAGCAAGGAAGCCGAGCGGAAGCGCATTGAAGCCGCAGGCATCAGGGACTTCCAAGCCATCGTCTCAGAGGGCATTTCCGATGAGCTCCTGCGTTGGAAGGGAATCGAAGCCACTCAGAACCTGGCAGAAAGTCCGAACACCAAAATTGTTGTGGTCGGCGGCGGTGAGGACGGACTCCCCATCATTCTCGGTAATTGATCCCGGTAAAAACCCTCAAATGAAAAAGGCCCGCGATTGCGGGCCTTTTTCATGGAATACTATTCGGAGACTCAAGCCTCAGACCAGGTTCCCTTTTCCTTCGCCTTAGCGATGGCTCCCAACACGCCGAGGCGGTTGATGTTGCGGATGCCAGAAGCACTGACACGCATGGATACCCAACGGTCCTCTTCAGGAATGAAGAAACGCTTCTTAAAGAGGTTGGGGTAGAAACGACGCTTGGTGCGGCGATTTGAGTGGGAAACATTGTTTCCAACCATCACCTTCTTTCCGGTAAGCTGACAAATGCGGCTCATGGTATTCCTATTCCGAGTTTATTCCTAATCCCGAGAATTTCGGGAGTGCAAAGGTGCGGTTTTCAGAGTGAATCCGCAACCCCTGAGGCGGGTTTTGATTCTATCGCCCATTCACGGGCCGCTTTCAGGGCCAATTGAGCCGCTGCACGCACGCTCATTGACAGGTTTCGGGTGCGGTCTCGCCCAAATTGATGGCGCACACACATCACACCCAATGGCCCTTCACAGGCCATGTAAACAGTACCAACGGGCTTCAAGTCGCTGCCTCCATCGGGACCCGCGATGCCCGTAATGGACACCCCGAAATCTGCCCCAAACTTTTTGCGTGCGCCCTGGGCCATGGCGACGGCCACTTCTTCAGATACCGCACCAAACTCTGAAATGAGGGCGCCATCGACGGCCAAAAGCTGCTCCTTGGCCGCATTGGAGTAGCACTGAACCCCTCCAAGAAAAAAGGCGCTCGCTCCTGCCCGAGAAACCAAAGCCGCCCCCAGTGCACCTCCAGTGCAACTCTCGGCCACAGCCAAGGTGTGTCCCTGGCTCACCAAAAATTGGCCCAATGCCTCATCGATGGGAACCCCGGTTTCAGAAACAACCCAATCCGACAACCGATCCAACACGGCCGCATGGGCCTGCGCTAACTGTTGCACGGCCTCTCCTTCTGCAGTCAACCTGATGCGCACACTTCCGGGACTCGGCAAATAGGCCAGCTTGATGCCGCCCCTTTCCAATTCCTCTTCCATGTCGCCCAGGGTCAATGCCAATTGGCTCTCACCGGTCCCCATGGTCAACAGAGACATATGGCCCCTCTTGGGCAACCTCCCTTGAAGCTCCAATTGAGAACGCATGGCAGGAATCACCCCGTGCTCCATGATGTGCTCCATTTCATAGGGCACGCCGGGCATAGAAACGGTGACACCGCCAGGACGGTCAAACCACATGCCACTTGCCGTACCCAATGGGTTGTCCAATGGCTTGCACGATTGAGGCAACAAGGCTTGATCGCGGTTCACCTGCAAGACTTGACGGCCACGCCGCTCAAACCAAGAAACAATGCGGTTCTCGATTTCTGGATGCCGCACCAACTGGGTGCCGAAATGCTGGCACAGTACATGTTTGGTAATGTCGTCACGGGTCGGTCCTAGACCACCGGTGATCAACACCAATTCCGCCCGCGACTCCGCGTCTTTTAGGGCGTCTACAATGGCCTCTTCCTCATCGGAAACAGCCACGCACCGGTTGACCCGCCACCCTTCGTTTTCGAGGAGATGGCCCATCCAGGCGGCATTGGTGTTGACCGTCTGTCCCATCAGCAATTCATCACCGATGGACAGGATTTCCACCAAAAGCCGCCCGGATGCCATCACCGATCAGCGGATGGACAAGCGCTCGATGCTGCGCGCACCGGAGCCACTGACCTCCACAGTGTAAATGCCGGGTGTCAAATCTGACACATCGAGACGGGCGAGCTTGCCCTGGATACGGGCCTGGCGCACCAGACGGCCACCCATATCGCGGACACTCACTTGAGCGCCCAACAGCAAATCATCGAGTACAATCTCCACCACAGAATGGGCGGGGTTGGGGAACAGGCCAAAACCGACTTGGTCGATTTCTCCCACACCCACGTAGTCCTCAAACTCCACATCTGCGCAATCACCGAGGTCCTCTACGTTCATGGTCAAACCCACAATGTCGTTGATGTCAATGGGGTCCTCATCACCACGAACGTGCAAGCCGGGCTCAAAGTCTCGCTGGTAAGTGAGGTTCACCTCTCCCCCCTGAATGCGCGGAGGAATGCAGGGATAGACGCTTTCAATCAAGTCAAAATCCAAGTCTGGCGTGACATCACATGCAGACTCTGAGTTCCAGGTCTCACCACCATCTGTAGAGTGCACCACGTAGCAGTGGCGGTAATTCTGAATGCCCGTGCTGAAGTTCTCCATCAATGCACTGTACCCCACTACAATGGTGTTGGACTCTACCACCTGACCTGCCGAAGGCTGAGAGCTGATGCCCACGAAGTAACCTGCGATCTCGTCTTCAAATTCGAGAACGCCACTTTCGTCAATGTCATAAGCATAGGCAATGGTCATGGTGCTGTCTGCCCCCATGGATGGGCGCCAGTATTCCAAGCCGTTGGTGAACGGGTAATAGCTGCTGGTTGCGTCGGTCGTGTCACTGTCCGCATAGTACATGGCACCAAAGAACACATGCACACCACCTGCCTCGTCTACCAGAACGTCTCCTGCACGGTCCGCGTTGAAGAACATGGCGTTGCCATTGGCATCAATAGCATCTGCGATTGTGGTATCCAAAAGGGCCCCTGAATCGAGTACGTAGTTGTCTACGGGGAAGTCGATAATGGTCTCGTAGCTCCAGGTCTCTCCATTGTCCTCAGAGACCATAGCAAACGTGTCATAGAAGCCATTGAAAACGGCAAACGCCACCTTGTCTCCTTCGGCGTGAATGGCGTAAGAGTCTGCCACAAAGCCTCCTCCGAAAGAAGCTGTATCGAGCTCTGCAAAAGTCTGGATGTCCCAATTGGCACCTCCATCCGTGGACCGCATGTAAATCATAGCGCCATCTTGGCCGTTGTACAGCACACCACCATTACCGGCGGGAGCAGAGATGCAAATGGCATGAATGCTGTTGCCATCGGCACCTCCTACAGTGGCGCGTGGCCAAAGGTGCCAGATGTCGGTCTCGTCTTCTGCAGTCAAGGCAGGCAAGGTGGTCGTAGACCAAGCACCGCTTCCTACAGCGTCACGTGTAGCAAACACAAGTCCACCTGTGCTGCCGTGGCTCAAGGCAAACTCCGTGCCATTGGCGAGGTGTCCAAGAGAAGGCCATCCAATGCGCACATCCTCAATGCGGTCGTAAGGAATCTCTCCCCAATCAGCACCCGTTCCAGCGTCCTTGAAATTGTATCCTGTTCCACGGTCCCCAAAAGGTGAGGTCTCCAGAGACTGAATCCAACCAGCGCTAAGGCCTGCAGATGAACTAAAGACACGATCGTCCACAGCATAGTTGGACTGAAGGTCGTATTGGGTGTAGCCAATGACCTGACGCTCGATGACCATATCCCTCAACTGAAGGTGATCAATGTCTCCAACATTCTGTGCATTAAGTGGCTGGTAGGGAATCATCTCCTCTCCAGTCATATCGACCGTTGGAAGCGTTGCCTGCACTTGTTGCGCAGCATCGAGTCGGTGAAAACTTTGGGCCTGTACGGCCGTAAATGCCGCGCACAACGCGGCTAACGTAAGGGTTGCGAATCGCATGGTTGTTTCGGTTCTGGGAATGTACCCGTCTGAAGTGCCGGAAGTTAAGACACTTCGGGCAACCGTGCGAGCACTGTGCTCCTTGCCACAACCCGGTCGCCTGGCTTCACGGCCACTTCTGCCTCCAAGGGCAAATAAAAGTCGATGCGCGAGCCAAACAGGATAAATCCGCACTCTTGGCCACCTGCAATGTCCTCCCCCTCTTTGACGTACCAACGAATACGCCGCGCCACAGCGCCTGCAATCTGACGCCAGACCACCATTCCTCCGGGAGTGCGCTGTCCGAAAGTGGTCCGCTCATTCAACGTCGAAGACTTTTCGTGCCAAGCCACGAGGTACTCTCCCCTGTGGTATTTGAAATACTCCAGCTTTCCGGCTACAGGTGCCCACTGGGCATGCACATCAAAAATGCTCAGGAAGACACAAATCTTGATGGCCTTGCCCCCGATCACTTCGGGCTCATCCACCTCTTCTACCAGCACGACTTTGCCGTCACTCACTGCTGTGACTTCTCCGGGCTGCCCGGTATAAGGGCGCTTGGGAATGCGAAAGAACCACAGAACAAGCACGCCCAGTCCCACCAATGCCGCCCTCAGGAATATCTCGATGGCGATGTGAAGAGAAGGAATCCAAGAAATTAAAGCTTGCAACAAGGCAAGGACCAGCATAAAAACGAGGATGACCTTGTGGCCGGCACGGTGAATTGTCATGTCAATCTGATTCAGGCAAAAATGAGGTACAAGAGCGCAATGGGAGCAGCAATAATGTGTGAGTCAAAGCGGTCAAGTATACCGCCGTGTCCAGGCAAAATTTGTCCCGAATCTTTGATCCCAGCTTTACGCTTTAACAGGCTTTCCAACAGGTCACCAAGGGGGCCAAAAACAGAAACAAGCGCGGCCAAAACCACCCAATGACCCGAGCCTGGCGAGCCCAGCTTGTGCTGAAGCAGGCCGCCAACCAGCAGGGCCACCACAGCGCCGCCACCCCAACCTTCCCACGTCTTTTTTGGAGAAACCGATGGTGCCAATGGATGCCGACCAAAAGAACGCCCGACCAAATAAGCTCCGGTATCGTTGGACCACATCAACGCAAACCACCCCAATGGTGCCCAAAAATCATAGGCTCCTTGAGTCCAAGACATCGCTGCTAAAGCACCAAACGCCAACATCAGCAGGCATTGGGCTGCGAAACCGATGGGCACCGCTCTGTGAAAAGGTGGCATCAAGCGCCAAGCCAAAGACAATTCTCGAGCACCTATACACCACACGATGAGCAAGAAGGGCCAATAAGACCATGGGCCCAATAGAATGGCGCCTAGAATCAGGGCCACAATGCCCACACCGGTCAAAGCGCGGACCCGAAGTTCAGTGCTTCCAGAACTCATGCGGGGTTCTCACCCTCATCCGGTGCAGAGACGAAGGCCTTGGCCCGATCCAAGTCAATGGAAGGCACGTAAACCTCGATGGGACCAAACATGCCATAACTGCTGTCTTGCTTGTTCAGGACCACCACCTGGAATCCGGCACCTTCGAGGCGGGTGCGACAGACCTCGGCCCCAAAGGGCATCGTATCTGAATGTACAAGAGACCACCCTTCCATTATGCCGCGTTTTCGTCCGCTTCTCCTTCTGTCCCTTTGGCCTCTTCTGGCGCTTCGGAAGCGCTGGCATCTTCAGGAGCCTCTGGTTCTTCTGCAGGTGCCGAACCGTCTTTTGCCTCCTCCGAAAGCAAGGCTTTGGGAGTGGTCTTTTCTCCAATGGAAACCTTGGCCTCCAGCTCCCAAGCGCGTGGACCAAGCAATTCAATCAGGTCCTCCTTGAACAGGACCTCCCGCTCTAGAAGCCGTTCTGCCAAGGCGTTCAATTTGTCGGAGTGCAATTCCAAGATTTCACGCGCCTTGGCATAGGCACGTTCGATGATGGCCCCAGCCTCCTCGTCAATGATCCTTGCCGTCTCCTCACTGTATGGTTTGGTGAAGGTCGCTTCGGCCCGCGGATCGTAAAAGCTGCGGTTTCCAATGCGCTTGTTCAGTCCATATACACTCACCATGGCATAGGCCTGCTTCGTCACCTTTTCGAGGTCGCTCAAAGCGCCCGTAGAAATCTTGCCAAACGTCAATTCTTCAGCAGCACGGCCACCCA
>CAJQJX010000048.1 GCA_905478795.1 uncultured Flavobacteriales bacterium | reverse complement strand
TTGTTTTCGGCCATGGAGGTCGTATCCTGGTTGATTCTTGATAAGCTTCGGGATTCCCGGTGGAAAACCCTGCACGCATCTACGGGTCAATGACCCACTTTTGCGGACGGCAAAAATAGCCAAAGTGACCGAGTCCAAGACCAATAGCATCGGCATGCGCCTCCTCAGGTTGCAATTGCTCGATTTTAAGAACCACCCAGAGGTGGAAATGGAGCTGTGCGCGCAAGTAAATTGTCTGCTCGGCGACAACGGAACCGGTAAAACGAATGTTTTGGACGCGGTCCATTATTTGGGCAATGCCAAGGGGTACTTCAATCCCATAGACTCCCAGAATGTGCGCCATGGACAGCCGTCCTTTATGGTCGAGGGAACTTTTTCATTGGATGAGGGGGACGCCAAAGAGGAAGACCGGGTGGTCTGCGCGGTCATCAAAGGCCAGAAGAAGGTATTGAAGCGCAATGGGAAGGCCTATCAAAAGCTGGCCGATCATGTGGGGCGTTACCCCGTGGTGATGATTGCGCCTGCGGATTCCGCACTGTTGCACGATGGCAGTGAGGTGCGCCGCAAATGGATGGACCAGGTCATCAGTCAATACGACAGGCCTTATTTGGATCGGTTGATTCAATACCACCATTTGGTGCAGCAGCGCAACAACCTGCTCCGATATTTTGCCGAAAACAGGACCTTCGATGCCGATCAGTTGGTTCCATGGAACGAGCAGATGGTGCCGTTGGCAGAAGCGATTGCTGCCCAACGTGAGGCATTCATTGAGGAGTTTGTACCGGAGTTTCAGCGGATCCACAGCGAACTCTGTCAAGGCAAGGAAACGGTAGGGCTGATGTTGCAGACCCGCGTGGAGCAAGGAACCTTTGACCAAGCCTTGATAGAGGCCGAGTCTGATGACCGCCGTTTGCGTCGGTCAACGGTGGGGGTGCACAAGGATGATGTGGACTTCCGACTGGGGGATCATGCCTTGAAGCGATTTGGCAGTCAAGGCCAGCAGAAGACTTTTTTGCTCGCTTTGCGCTTGGCACAAGTGGAGCATTTGGCGCAACGTGTGGGCCGCAGGCCCATTTTGCTGCTCGACGATATTTTTGACAAAATCGATGCGCACCGCGCGGGGGCCTTGATGTCGGTCTTGGGGCGGGCACGTTACGGGCAGGTGTTTATTTCTGACACCGACCCTGACCGAATCCCTCAATTGCTGAAAACGGCATCGGTTCCTTTCAAGGCTTGGTGGGTGAACGATCAAGGCGTTGGACCCCACACCTCAGAAAAGAAAGCGCCATGAGCAAGCCTACTCCAAACCGGTCCCTTGGTCGTCGGCGCACAGCGCGGAAAGCAGAAGCAGTGTCTTTGGGAGATGCCATATCTGAATGGTTGCGCCTGAGTGGACATGGTGCTCGGCTTCAAGATGCCCGGACCGAGGCAGCTTGGCGCGAAGTCATGGGCGAGGCTGTCGCTCGAAAAACCCGTTTCATTCGGGTGCGAGATGGGGTGCTGACCGTAGAGTTGGATTCGGGCCCCATGAAGGAGGAATTCCTCATGGCGCGCACCCGGATTCAGAATATGATCAATGAGCACTTGGGCCGCGAGGCCATACGTCAGGTGGTCATCCGATAGACGAGGATGTAGAAGTTATCTTTGCCGTCCACATCATGCGCGCTCTGATTTCTTTCGTTACCCGATTTATTCCTCGGCATTTGTTGCAGCGTGTGGCCCATATCGCCTTGCAGCTGGTTTCTCCATTTTATTGGGGAGGACGCTTTGAGGACCCCATCAATGGGAAGAAATACCGCAAACTGCTCTCCTACGGACGTGCGGACCGCAGCCGGCCCAACGCCTTAGCGCCCAACTCACTGAGCTTGGAACGTCACCGTGCAGTGTGGATGTACCTCACCGGACACAGCGACATGTTCAATGGTGGAGCGGGGCGTCGCATGTTGCACTTGGCTCCAGAGTACTGTTTTCTTCAGCGATTCAATGCTGCAGAGGGGTTGGAGATCATCCGTGCTGATTTGGTTTCACCTTGGGCAGATGTGCACTTTGATGTTCACGAAATCCCATACAGCGCCGACCATTTTGACATCATTATGGGCAACCACTTGATGGAACACGTGGCCGATGACCGCAAGGTGATGGCCGAATATTTCCGTGTCATGAAGCCCGGCGGTTGGGGAATCTTTCAGGTGCCCCTGGACCGTGGAAATGCCGAGACTTTGGAGGACCCCAATGTCACGGACCCCGCAGAGCGGGAACGTCTGTACTGGCAGCGTGATCACGTCCGCCTTTACGGAATGGACTACGCGGACCGCTACCGTTCGGTGGGATTCGAAGTCGAAGAGTTGGATTTGCGAGACTTGTTTGGGGCAGCGCGTTTTGAGCGCTGTGCACTGGGTTCTGAGCGCTATCTACACGTGGTCCGCAAGCCCGCTTAATCAGTGTGCCTTTAGGACCTCTTGGTTTCCATTTGAATCCGTACCCCGAATCAGTGTGATTCCGGATGTGGCCGGCGCCCAGGTTTCGCCTGGAAACATGCGGTGTTGGGCGGTGCACCGCCCCGCAGCGTCAAATACTTCTAACAGGCAAGCCCGGTCCGCACGAATGCCCTGCCGGGTCCATTCTAGCCAGACTTGGGCGGGGCTAGATTCTGACACTCCTGTGAATTCCCCAGCGCACTGTGCCGAGAAGAAGTCCCACATGACCTCTGTGGACACAACGTCCATGCTGCCCCAAACGCCGAACCAATCGTGGCCTCCACCGTTGACCCGGTAATGGTGGAACTCCTGTCCACCCGGAGCTCCATAATAGCGGAAGAAGTCGACCGATGTGAGGTCCACTTGTTCTTGGTTGGGTAAGGGGGATTCGTCCACTGCAGTGGTTCCCATCAGTCCGGTCCAGTGCCCGATGATTGCTTCTACGCCTGCACCTCCCCAGCTTCCGCCGACCCCATTGTCGTAGGAGACGACAAGGTCATCGGTTCCGTGGAGGTGGACGATGGGAACGATTTCATCTGGTATGCAGCCTATGTCGGCTGCGCTCATGGCCCCCGTCACTGAACCCACTGCCTTGAAAACTTCGGGGTGCTCACAGGCGAGGGAATAGCTCATAAAGCCGCCGTTGGACATGCCGCAGGAGTAGGTGCATTCGGGGCTCAAATTGTAGGTCTCTTGAAGGTGTTGGGCGAGCTCTACCAAGAACCCGTGATCGTCCGTACCGCTGGTGCTCAAATTGGCGTTCCAGTGGGAAGTGCCCCCTTGGTCCAAGGTGCCATTTGGGAAAATGGCCACGAATCCCTCTTGTGCAGCCAATGCGGGCCACCCGCTGTATGCGCGAATCAATTCAGCACTGCTCGTATAGCCATGGAGGACAAACACCAACGGGGCACCTTCTGGGAGGGGGTCAGGGGCTTCCATGTAGTACGACCTCTCCAGGCCATTGTGTTCAAACGTGAGCTGAGCCTGAATGTTCGAGGCCATGATCAGGCAAGCGGTCAGGGAAAGAATATGACGGGTCATGATGAGGGGGGTGAATGGGGATCTTTTATTTCAACACCGTGGATGTGTTCCAGTTCAGTGCTCAAAGAGGGTATGCTGCCTGCGCGCACTTGAATGTCCAGCTGACAGCGGTTGGTATAGCCTTCGGCGACAATGTGGGCCCCTTCCTTTTGAATGGCCTGCATCACGTGTCGGGTGAGGTCAGGGGGGTAGAAAAGTGTGAGCGGAGACATCAAGAGTGACTCCGTGATTCCCGCGTTTTCGACGGCTTCTTGTCCAGCAGAACGGTAAGCGTCGATCAAGCCTCCAACGCCGAGTTTAATGCCGCCGAAATAGCGCACAACGGCAATCAGCGTCCAGTGCAAGTCGTGGGAGCGAAGGACACCGTGAATGGGTGCGCCAGCGCTGCCAGCGGGCTCCCCATCATCAGCTGCCCTGAACCTTTGGGGGCCAAACTGCCAGGCGAAGCAGACGTGGCGTGCGGCGTGATGGTCGGCTTTGACCGCCTCAAGATGGCGCGTTACTGCGGCTTCGGCGGCGGCTTCATCGGCAAAAGGGAGGGGGAACGCATAGCCGTGGAATTTGCTGCCCTTGGCTTTGTGTAGTCCGGTTCCCGGTGCCACCAATGTTGGAAACGCGTCCCTCACCTTTAGCTCAGGGGGTTGAGTGTCACGCTGTAGACCTGAACCGTATGGGGGTCACGCCCTGCAAAAAATTTGTCGAGGACGAGCAGAATGTTGCCCGCACTGAAATAGCTCGTGTGGAGCTCGGGTTCACCTGCGACACGCCATTGTATGGTATAGCTCTGCTCGCGGTCTTTGTGATGCTGCGTGTATTCGAGCAAGCTCTGCAACGCCTGGGATTTGGTCGAGCCCGTGGTCTTGTGAAACAGAAAGCGCTGCGTATGCCGAGGGTTGTAGGTGAACAATGCGACCTCTTGGATGCCTTCGTTATCGGACCACACAAATTCCAGTTGATCCTCTGCATATCCGAAATAGCTGCGCAGGTCTTCGAGCAAGCGCTGTTCCTGTTGATTTGGGCTCATGACGGGCTGGTTTCCTTTTCAGAGGGTAGATACTCGGGCAAATGTCGGGCGAAGGCGGCCCGCACGTCTTCTGGGGTCCATGAGCCGGCGTTGCGCAATTGAACAGAGGTTTCTAAACTGTTCCGAACGGCCACTCTGTCTACTTCTGCCCGCGCTGCGCGGAGGATTTTGGGGTGGTGTGTCGGCAAGAGGTTTTCCCGGCCGCTCATCAGTTCCTCGTGCAGTTTTTCTCCCGGCCTCAATCCCACCAATTCGATGCGAATGTCTTGGTCTTCCACAAGGCCAGCCAAGCGGATCATACGACGGGCCAAGTCTGCGATCCGCACGCGCTCGCCCATATCAAAGACAAAAATGTCGTCGCCTTCGCTGGTCGCAGCAGCTTCCATGACCAGCTGTACCGCCTCTGGGATGGTCATGAAGTAGCGCGTGACCTCGGGATGCGTCAAGGTCAATGGACCGCCTGCTTCAATTTGTCGACGAAAGAGGGGGATGACACTGCCATTGCTGTCAAGAACATTGCCAAACCGGGTGATGACGCAGTTCATGTGGGCCCCTTCTCCAATGCTCCGAACCACGAGTTCTGCCATGCGCTTTGAGGCGCCCATGACACTGGTGGGGTTGACTGCTTTGTCGGTACTGATGAGTACAAAAGTGCCGGTTTGTGATGCTTGCGCCGCAGCGATGACATTGGCGGTGCCGATGACGTTGGTGTGCCAAGCGGCCTCGGGCTGCACTTCCATTACGGGAACGTGCTTGTAGGCTGCGGCATGGTAAATGACGTTCGGTGAAAACTCCGAGAGTAAAGCCAACATGGCGGGAGCGTCTCGGACATCACCAATGCGCGTGATCAGGCGGTCTGCAGCTCCTCCCAAGCGGGTTCTGCACAGGAGCCCCAAGTCGTGTAGCGGGGTTTCGGCAATGTCAATGGCCAGCACCTTCTCTGCTCCGCGTTCCAAGGCTTGCATGACCAGTTCAGATCCAATGGAGCCAGCGCCACCTGTCACCAGGATGCGCGCCCCTCGCACCTGTTGGGCGATGGAGGAGGCGTCGAGCTCGATGACAGGGCGTCCAAGAAGGTCTTCAATCCGGGTATCGCGCAACTGCCCAGCACTGAGTTCTCCTTGAATCCAACGTTGGGCAGGGGGAACATCCATGACACGAATGCCTGCGTCGAGTGCGGCATCGATCACCTGCGCTTTGCGGACGGGATCGAGTTGTTGGATCGAGACAATGAGGCGTTTTGCATTGTAGTCCGAGAGGACCTGCGCAGCACGATCGGCAGAGAGGATGGGGACACCATCGATGCGTTTGCCGTGTTTCGCGGTGTCATCGTCTAGGAACGCCATGACTTTGAGGGGGTCGTCGCTCGGACGTTCTACAGCTTGCTTGGTGATGATGCCCGCCTCCCCGGCACCAAAGATGACAACAGCAGTGGGCCTGGCCGATTGGAACCGCTCATAGATGGAACGCACAGTGATTCGAAAACCGATGAGCATCACCGATGAGGTGAGGAGTTCAATGGCCGCCACACTCAAAGGGACAGGGTAGGCCATGCCCATAGAGCTCGAGGCGAGGTCCAATGCCAAGAACATGGCGGTTCCCATGGATAGAGCGAGCAAAACCCTTTGGGCATCGCGCGTACCGCTAAAGCGAATGATGCCGGCAAACGTGCGGAACACCAGCATGGAGAATGCGCGTACGGCGATGTAGGCAGGCAGGAAGCGCCGGGCAGCTTCTAGTTCATGGGCTGGAGGAGCGAATTCGAAGCGAATGGCAAAGGCCAATCCCAATGCCACGACCCCTAAAGACAGATCGATGGTGAAGATCACCCAGCGCGGCACGAGCTGGGGTTTGGATTGGATTGTGCGCAACAGTTGGAACATCCTGCCCGGCAAGATACCACGGACGGCTCCCTAACGTTATTTTTCCGGATCATCGGAATGGACTTTCAATCAATGCACCCGGCGCTCCTCAAAAGGAGGTTCTCCTTTTCTCTTTTGGCCAAGGCCGCGGTGTTGGTGGCGGTATCCTGTATCTCCATCCCGCGTGCGGCGGCCCAAGAAGCTGATGTGGTGGCCCTCGAAAATGCCTTGGCCACATTGAGCAAAGGCGTATCAGCCTATGACAAAGACGCAGAGCGGTTCCTGGAAAAGGAGTTGAAGCCCTTGTTGCTCGATCCCCTTGCTGATGCCGATGTGGTTGGGGTTTTTGTGGAACGGCTGGAACAGATTCAGGAAGCGAACCTCGGTGTTTTTCCCGAACAGTTTGGTTACGCGCGCAGCGTTCAAATGGCCCTGTCGGGGGATTCCATGCGGTTGCCTTTTGCCGCTTGGGATGCCGCTGTAGAGCGCGCGTTGAAAAGCCGGAGGTCGGCGAGGGACTTTGTACCGTTGCTCGCCTTGGGTAAGGACCTTTTGAGGGATGGTGTTTTCTACAAAACGCAATCTGTCTCGTGGTCTTTTGACGGTCCCATGGCGATTTCCATTCCCGAAAAGGGAGGACCTCAATTTACGTTTGGTCCGTCGGGCAGCTTGATGGCATTGGCCAAAGGGGACACCTTGCTTGTGCAGCGTACCGCGGGCACCTACGACTATGCCAAGGAGCGGTTTGAAGGCCGCAGTGGCCGGGTAGATTGGGGGCGCTCGGGATGGGACCCTTCTCTGAATTTCGCCGACTTCAATGGATACTCCATTCGCCTCAAATCCCCGTCGTTGGCTGTGGACTCAGCCCGCTTCACGACGGAATTGTTTCCCGACCCGCTTCTGGGACAATTGACGGACAAAGCGCGGGTGCGCAAACGCGACGAAAAAACGGGGGTGGCCAGTGACGCTGCCCGGTACCCGCGGTTCGACACCTATGTCAACAGGTTGTCCATGCCGGACATTGTGCCGGGGGTTGACTTTGATGGCGGATTGACGGTTCGCGGCGCTGAACTCCAAGGCAAAGGCAGTGAAGAAGAGCCTGCTCGGCTTCAATTTAGAAGGGGAGATACCGTGATGGTGGAATGCCAGTCTTCCCTGTTTATCCTGCGTGCAGACCAATTCAGTGGCGAGGGAGCTGCGGCCGTTTTGCGCATCGGTTCAGATAGCTTGTATCACCCGGAGTTGAATGTGCGGTTCAATCTTGACACCAAGAAGCTGTATTTGATTCGGACGGACGAAGGATTGGGGCCGCGGCCTTTTACCGATTCCTACCACAACCTTTTTGTTGACTGTAATGTGCTGTCATGGGGAATGGAGGATACCCGAATTCGGTTGGAAGGCCCTCCGGGTTCTGTGCGTTCCACGGCGGTGCTCACCAGTGCCGATTTCTTCGATATCGGGCTGTTTCGGGACATGCAGGGAATTGACCCCGTTCACCCCTTGGTAAGGGTGAGAAACCATGTAAAGGCTACGGGAGACTCTTCTTTCAGCAGCATGGAGTTGGGGACCAGCATGCGCTTGAGCGAGCCTAAGTCGCGCGCTATGATGATCCGCATGGCACACCAGGGCTATTTGGAGATGGACCTCCAGACGAGGATGGCTAAGGCTACAGACAAACTTTTTGGGGACTTGGCCAATGCAGCTGGGAGACGCGACTTTGATGTGTTGTTTTTTCGTTCCGAGGCGGTGGGTTCAGGCCACGGTGAGATCAGTTTGCTCAACGGCCAGCTCAAGCTCGATGGGGTCGCACGCGTCAATGTGTCCAGAGACCGCGGTGTGGTGATCGAGCCCCGAGAGGGCAGGGTGGTGATCGGAAAGGACCGTGATTTTGATTTTGCCGGAGGGGTGAGGGCGGGAAACCTTCAATTCGAAGGTTCTGATTACGCCTTTGATTATGAAACGTTCTCCATCGAACTCAATGCGGTTGAGTCGTGCAAGTTGAGGGTCAATGAGGAGGAAAAAGATGCGCAAGGTCGGCCCAAGCGGAAATTGGTGAGGAACGAGCTGGAGTACATCCAAGGGGTGTTGCGGGTGGACGTCCCCATCAACAAATCGGGACGCTTGAGTGAGGCCTATCCGCAATACCCAGTATTGGTGACCGATGAGCCGAGCTATGTCCATTGGGATGACGAGGCCATCGAGGAGGGAGCTTACGAGCGCGACCGCTTTCGTTTTGTTGTCGAGCCCTTTACGCTGGACAGTTTGGATGCTCTGGGGCGCAAGGAGCTGGTCTTTGCGGGTACTTTGGAGTCGGGTGACTTATTGCCTCCGCTGCATGAAAATCTGCATGTGATGGACGATCTACACCTTGGCTTTACGACGTCGACGCCCTCCGGAGGCTACCAGGTGTATGGAGGCGTCGGAAATTTTGACCGGAACCTCACTTTGGATGGCGGTGGGTTGCAGGGAGGAGGAACCTTGGATTTCAAAACCTCCCACGCCGAAAGCGATCGGTTTGTGTTGCTTCCGGATAGTACCAAGGGAACGGCACAGGTATTCACCAACATAGAATCAGCGGGCCCTCCTCCTGTTCCAGAGGTACAGGGTGAAGAGGTGGTCGTGTTGTTTGAGCCCCGCTCTAACCGCATCTCTGCCCGAAGCCAAGAGGTGCCGTTTAGGCTGTTCGCGGGAGAGAGTGAATTGGAAGGCGGATTGGTCTTGGGCGACGAAGGGCTGACCGGAGATGGCGTGATGCGCTTTAGCGGGGCCCAGCTCGGTTCGGACCTGTTCCGATACAACCGCAGTCACATTTTGGCGGATACGGCTTCGTTCCAACTGGACCAACAGGTAGAAGGGGCGTTGGCTTTCAAAACCGGCAATGTCCATTGTGACATCGACTTTGATCAGCGCATCGGTGAGTTCGCCTCCAACGATGGCGAAACAAAAATCGAGCTGCCCGCCAACCAGTACATGTGCTACATGGATGAGTTCAAGTGGTTCATGGACAAGGCCGAGATGGCGATGACGTCCAGCCGTGAGCCCTTGGATGACTTTGTGATTGATTCCGATGAAGCTTCATCGAGCTCGAATTTTTATTCTACGCGCGCCGACCAGGACAGTCTGAATTTCTTGGCCCCTACGGCTGTTTACGATGTAAGCGAGGCCGTGCTCAAGTGTGAATCGGTCAAGTTCATTCGAACAGCCGACGCTTTTGTGGAGCCCGATAGCGGCCTCATCGTGGTCAGGCGCCGGGCGCAAATGGACCAGCTCACCAGGGCGGTTATTGTGGCCAATGTGGTGACCCGGTATCACCGTCTGTTCGACGCCGATGTCAATGTTTTGGGCCGTTACGATTATGAGGCCAGGGCCAGCTTGTTCTACGAGGATGAGAATGGATTGGAACAGCTCATCCAGTTGGAGACGGTGGAAGTGGACACCAGCGGCGAAACGGTCGGTCAAGGGGTGATCCCTGTCCAAGACGGGTTTGGCTTGAGCCCCTTCTTTGGCTTCTCTGGGAACGTTCGCTTGGCGGCAGCGCGGCAGCACCTGGAATTTGATGGAGCGGTCACCTTGGAGGCGGCGTGTCCGGAAACCGACAAGCAACAGCTGTTGTTCACCTCGGTGATTGACCCGAAGGATGTCCGTATTCCCCTCGATACCACGCTCAAGACTCCGATGATGGCCCATTTGGGTGTGGGCGCTTTCTTCCGGGATGTCGATGAGCCTGGTGGAGGTCCCTATGGTGCTTATGCTGATGAGGTAAGGAGTCACAACGAATACCGCATTCTCGCGGCGACGGGTGAGCTGCGATACAACAAGCGCGATGCGGTGTACCAAGCGGGATCGCCAGAAAAGATGTTGCAACCCAACTTGCCAGGAACGCTGATTGAGTTAAAGGCGGGTGAATGTCGTGTTATAGGAAGCGGACCTGTGCAATTGCCGGTAGACTACGGGATGGTTTCGCAGCGTTCTGCTGGAACTGTAGCTGTGTTCCCAACAGGCACGGGCATTGAAGCTTCGGTGACGGTGGGTATGGACTTTCCTTTTGATGAGCAGTTGTGGAAGTCACTGGCCGAGAGGCTGCAGTTGTATGCGACGGCGGTGCCTTTGGACATCACAGAAACCACCTTTGAGTCGGCCACGCGGGAATGGCTGGGGTTGGAAGGTGCCGACGAGGTCTTGGGCGAGATGACCCTCATGGGGGCGTTTAAGAAGACCCCAGAGTCGATCCAGCACCGCTTCTTGTTTACAGGCTTGGATTTGACTTGGGACCCGTCTGAGGACGCATTTGTGAGCGGAGAAAATGGCATCGGCATCGTGTCGATGGGCAAGGTGCCCGTGTTCAGGAGGCTGCAAGGCCGCATCGAATGGAGTCTGGCTGGAACCAATGGCATACTCAGGATTTACCTTCATCTCGACGATGAGAATTGGTACTACTTCGAATACAGAAACGGCGTGATGAACATCACGTCCAAAGACCAACAGTTCATTGATGGCATCACCGAACTCAAGGATGACAAACGCAGGATTAAGGAAGGTGACGACCGTTTCATCTACCAGATTTTGCCCTCGCGTGGTCGGCGCAATGAGTTTGTAGACCGTTTTCCAGAATTTGATTGAGATTGATGAGACTTCATAATATGTAACTTTAGGTTATGTATTTCTTGAACAGTAAGGAGACTTTCTTTGGAATTCGTGCAGCCATGTTGGCCTGTCTTTTGATGGGGTACGGTGTTGTTTCCAATGCCCAGTTTTCGGCGTTATCTCCTGACCCCATGTTTGAGGCCTACACAAATTTTTTAGGCCAAGGCATGAGCCTTATGGATTTCAATCAGGATGGCTGGGACGATTTGACGATAACCAAGTCGACGGGTGAAATCAGTTTTTATGAAGGAGGTCCAAATGGTTTAACGCCAGTAGAATTAGGCATTACAAGCGGGACGGGCCGGCCAACTTCTGTGATGTGGTTGGACATTGATAACGATGGTGATCGCGACTTTCTGCACACTGCATCCATGGGTTACTCGTCCCTCAGCGGAGGCGGACTGATTTCAAAAAGTCAAGTCTGGATCAATGAGGCTGGTGTTTTTGAGGACCGAACCACAGAATGGGGCTTTGATATCCTTGAAAATCGTTCCTGCTCGGGAATGGCCTTTCATGATTTGAATCAAGATCGAGACCTTGATCTGATGATCTCTGTTTATGCCCTTCCCTGCGAAGAATTGTGGGAAACAGAAAATGTGCTCTTTGAGCATTCAGGTGAGTCCTTCACAGACATTTCAACGGCATCCGGCATTGCAAATGGTTTTCAACCTTCATTTCAGGGAGTCTGGATGGACCTCAATGGTGATGCCTTGCTTGATTTGTTTGTTATCAATGATGCCGGAGTGGAGTTGGATTGCGATTATGTCAATTTTGCCTACATCAACAATGGAGATGGCACTTTTACGGAGGATGCCGCTTCGTTGGGATTGAATGTGGCCATGTCTTCCATGTCAGTTACGGTTGGAGACCCCGATGGCGATGGTGCAGAAGAGGTTTTTGTAACGAACCAATCCGTGACTTTGAATTATCCATATGATCAGGAAACTGGAGCATATTTTGATCCAAACGGTTCGGGAGGTTACGAGGAGAACTCGGTGGATGTAGGCTTGGATACCGACCGTTGGTCTTGGGGGGCGATGTGGATTGATTTTGACTCGGATGGTTGGGAGGACTTGGTGGTTTCTACCAGTGAGTTTGTTGTTGCCGGCATTCCAGCAGGCTCTGAATACTATGACAATTACTTCTTCAAGAACCCCGGTAATCTTGCATCCGGGGGCCAGTTTATCGACTCAACGTGTGATTGGAATGGTTGCGATTTGCGCTTGTACAACGTGGTTCGGGGCGATTTAGATGGTGACTTGCGGCCTGATGTAGTTGGACTAGGCTTGGGCCAGTTTGCATCATTTTGGGTGAATGAATCTGAAGCAGACCATCCGGATCGTCACGCATTGACTGTTTCCGTTTGTGGAAGCCACTCCAATAATGAGGCGATTGGAACCCGAATGGTGTTGCACGCTGATGGTCACGCACAGCACAGGACTTTGCGGGCTGGACAAGATCTATATGTACAACACAGTGCTACGCAGTTTTTTGGCATGGGAACAGCTGCTGTTGCGGATTCACTGGAACTTTTTTGGCCCACAGGAGCGCGCGAGGTTTGGTACAATTTGTCTGCGGAAAATGCTTATCAATTCGTGGAAGGACAGTCAGACCTGGGCATCACTTTTGGAAATTCATTGCCCGGAGATTCCGTGACTTTGATTTTGACTTCCCCTCCCAATTGGACGGGTTTAACCTACAATGGTGAATCCATAGAAGGGCTGGAAATTGCAGTGCCTCTCTACGCGTCTTCTGAATTTCAGTGGTCTTGGCTGAACGGCCTATTCTCGCTGACTTTGGATGTCGATTGGAGCGGCTTTAATCCGGAGGTGGAAGGGTGTACTTATGCTAATGCAGACAATTACAACCCAGGGGCAAATCTGGATGACGGGTCCTGTACTTTTTATGCCAACTTGTGTGGCGCAGGGACAGTGTGGTCTGTAGAGTTACAGCAGTGTGTTGTCGCTGCAGTTTCATGCCCTGAAGACATAGATGGAAGTGGGGTTGTAGGGGTAGATGACATCCTGAGCATCCTGTCCATGTTTGGGCAAGAATGTCCTGCTCCTGAATGATGGTCAGTATCTGACTTGGCAACCCTTTCAGCTTTATTCACCGGTTAACTTCCATTGTCCGAACTTGGGAGGCATGACCGGAACTGCGCCCCGACATCCGAAGTATCCCCATTTGTTGCAGCCACTAGAGGTGGCAGGCATGACCATGCCCAACCGGTCCATCATGGGCTCCATGCACATGGGCCTCGAGGAGGAGAAGGACGGATTCACCAAGCTCGCCAAGTTCTATGCTGAACGCGCCGAAGGCGGTGCCGGGCTCATCGTCACAGGCGGCATCTCACCCAATCGGGCTGGAAAACTGGCGCCCCACGGCGCGACCCTGATGCGTTCGGCTCAAGCGGGCAAACACCGCCAGGTTACGGATGCCGTCCACGCATCCGGTGGCCGCATCGCCCTGCAGATTCTGCACGGCGGCCGATACAGCTACCATCCTTTCTGCGTTGCCCCGTCCAAGGGCAAGGCGCCCATCAGCAAGTTTAGCCCGTGGGCGCTCAGCGGTAGGGGCGTGGAGCGCACCATCCGCGCTTACGTCCGCTGCGCGGTGCTGGCCCGCGAGGCTGGCTACGATGGCGTGGAGGTCATGGGCTCCGAAGGCTACCTCATCAACCAGTTTTTGGTGCGCAAAACCAACCACAGGACCGACGCTTGGGGTGGCGACTTCGCCAACCGGGTGCGTTTTCCAGAAGAGATCATTTCCCGCATTCGCCAAGCCTGCGGCCCCGACTTTGCCATCATGTACCGCCTGAGCATGCTCGACCTCGTGGAGGAGGGCAACGGCTGGGGTGAGGTGGTGGAGCAGGCGCAGGTCATCGAGGCCGCCGGCGCCGACATCATCAACACGGGCATCGGCTGGCACGAGGCGCGCATCCCCACGATCGCCGCCATGGTGCCCCGCGCCGGATTCGCTTGGGTGACCAAGAAGCTGATGGGCCAGGTGGGCCTGCCGCTGGTCACCACCAACCGCATCAACATGCCGGAGGTGGCCGAGCAGGTGCTGGCCGATGGATGCGCGGATCTTGTTTCGATGGCGCGCCCCTGGCTCGCCGACGGCGACATCATCGCCAAGGCGGTCGAGGGCCGCGAGGCCGAGATCAACACCTGCATCGCGTGCAACCAGGCCTGCCTGGACCGAACGTTCAAGGGCCAGGTCGCCGGATGCGTGGTCAATCCGCGCGCCGGCCGCGAAACAGAATTCGCCAAGGCGTCCAACACCGCACTCGAAGGCCGCTACGCCGTGGTCGGCGGAGGTCCCGCGGGCATGTCCACCGCCCTGGAGCTCGCCAAGCGCGGCGCCGAGGTCGACCTCTTCGAGGCCAAGGCCCAACTCGGCGGTCAGTTCCTCCTGGCGCGCCAGATTCCGGGCAAGGAGGAGTTTGCCGAGACCCTGCGCTACTACCAGCACGAGCTGGACCGCCGCGGCGTCCGCATCCATTTGGAATCCCGCTTCGAATCTTCCGCCATCGGGGCCGCCGAACAGGAAGGCAAGCCGTACCAGGCTGTGGCTTGGTGTGCGGGCATCCGTCCCCGCGTTCCGCGGATTCCCGGTGCCGACCTGCCCATCGCCGTGCCGTACGACAAGGTGTTGAGCGGCGAAGTGGAGATCGGTGAGCGTGTGGCCCTGATCGGGGCCGGCGGCATCGGCTTCGACGTGGCGGACTTCCTTTCGCATCCGCACGGCGAGGAGACGATTGAAGGTTTCCGCAACAGTTGGGGCATCGACGGGTCCCTCGAGAACGACGGCGGGCTCATCGAACCCAAACGGCCCAGCAACGGCCGCACGATCTACCTTCTGCAGCGCAAGGAGGGCAAACCCGGCAAGGGCCTCGGCAAGACCACCGGCTGGATCCACCGCCTCACGCTCCGCTTCCGCGGTGTCCAGGCCATTCCCGGCGTGACCTACAAGGCCATCGAGCCCACCGGCCTCCGCATTGAGGTCGGCGGCGAGGAGCAGTTCCTCGAACTCGACAACGTGGTCTTCTGCTCGGGCCAGCTCTCCAACAACGAGCCGGTGGAATCCTTGCAATCGACGGGCATGCCGGTCACCGTCATCGGCGGCGCCAAGGAGGCCTACGGCATCGACGCCGAGCGCGCCATCCGCGAGGGCTTCGAGTGGGCCCGCTCCCGCTGAGCAGCGGTCCCAAACTACACCTGCGGCCCAAAGCGTTTACAAAACCGCAGTCCTTCATGCCTCTGCGGCTCAATGAATTGCCGAAATTGGAGCATGAACCGGTCCTATCTGCTTGCGCTGTTCCTCAGCCTCGGTCTTCTCGCGTCTGCCCAAACGGTCGTCCTGCCCTACAACCCGGACGCCAACGCCGACAGTGCCATTGGTGCGCCCGACCTCCTGCAATTCCTGCCCCTTTTCGGCGGCTATTTCACCCCCAGCGAGGTCATGGTGGACGACCAGACCTTGACCCAATACATCGATGCGCTGCAACTGGCTCTGGAGGAGGCCAACGCCGATACGGTGCCGCTGCCCATGTTGCCAGGCACCGCTCCCGGGGAGATGCTGTATTGGGATGGAGTCCAATGGACCTTGCTTCCTGTGGGCGATTCCGGCAATGTCCTGTACCTCGATGGCGCGACGCCAACCTGGACGCCCTTTTCACTGGAGCTGTTTGGCATCCAGCTGACGTTGGGCTGCACGGATACGTCAGCATGCAATTTTCAGGGGGCGACCATTGAGGATGGCACATGCCAATACTTCGATGCCTGCGGAATCTGTAATGGCCCTGGCCCTGATTCTTGCGGCGTTTGTGGCGGTCCCGGCGCGATCTATGCATGTGGATGCAGCGAATTGCCGCAGGGTGATTGCGATTGTCAGGGCAACGTGTTGGACGCCATCGGTAACTGTGGAGGGACTTGCTCCGCCGATGCCGATGGGGATGGCATCTGCGATGATGTGGATGATTGTGTTGGCGCCTACGATGCTACGGGGGTATGCGAAGGTGACTGCACAGTCGATGAAGATGCCGATGGCATCTGCGACGATCTGGACCTCTGTACCGATTTGTCGGCTTGCAATTTTGGGGATGAGAACAACGCGGTGTGTGTCTACACGGAGCAGGGTTGTTCCTGCGGGATTGAGCCGGACGCAATCGGTGTCTGCGGAGGGTTTTGCCTATCAGATGTCGATGGGGATGGCATATGTGATGATGTGGACCTCTGCTCCGACACCACAGCCTGCAACTACAGCCTTGGAAATGTGGAGGGACCCTGCATGTCTTTGCGTCTTGATGTGCACACTGTGCATACCAGTGGAACCCTTGCTGGCCAGACGACCTATCGCCTGTATGTCGTCCTTCAGAACTCCACGGATTTCCTTTCCGCCATTAATGGTGACGGATCCACACCATTGGCCATTTCCACTACGACATCCTTCCATCAGGATGCATTCGGGGCACCCGCGAGTAGCGGGATTTCTTCCGCCTTGTTACAGTTACAGTTCTTTCCGGATTTGATCTACGACAGCTATGTGACCATAGGACACTCGCCCGAGGACGGGCCAGCTGTGCACGATATCATTATGGTGAACAGCCCGAGTCAGAATTGGGTAGCCGCCTTCGAAGCTGGAGGCGACATTGTGATGGATGACGCTGTCGGTGGTCTTTGGGCAATTTACAATGAGGGCAATGCACAGGGGTTGCCCGACGCCAGTGGCAAGGTGCTGATTGCGCAGCTCACCACGGACGGGGCGATCAGCGTCATCCTTGGAGCACAGGTATTCCCTGACTTTGGATGCTGCTCGAATGGAAGTGCAAATGGAGACGGAGAGTGGCGACCTTATCCGGTAGAATTGAGCACCATCTGTTCGATCAATGAGGAATGTCTGTTTGAAGATGAGTGCGGAGTCTGTGGCGGATTTGGGACGGACGTGGATGCGGATGGCATCTGCGATTTTGTGGAGCCGGTCGACTTTGACGGCCACACCTACGCCGTTGTCGAGATCGGCGACCAATGCTGGTTTGCGGAGAACCTTCGGACGACAGTGTACGGCAACGGCGATGTGATTCCTGCGGGCTTGTCCGATGGGGAGTGGACCTCAACGACAGCCGGCGCGACCGCCGTCTATGGCGAGGGCATCAGCTATTGTGCGAACTACAGTCCTGAGATCGACGCGTGCGACGAAGCGCAGTCGTTGGCGGCGTATGGCCGTTTGTACAACTGGTATGCGGTAGACGATGCTCGGGGCCTGTGTCCTGTGGGTTGGCATGTCCCTACCGATGGCGAGTGGACGGAATTGGAAGACTACATCACATCTGAGGGATTTGCCGGGACGGAAGGCACGGCATTGAAATCGACAACAGGCTGGTACGACAATGGCAATGGCACGGACGACTTTGGGTTTTCGGCCCTTCCGGGCAGCTACCGCGGCAGCTATGGCTACTTCAACGATGCCGGGATCTACGGCCGCTGGTGGAGTTCTTCGCCCAGTGGCGGCTTTGCTTGGTTCCGGGACTTGCGCTACAGCAATCCAGCCATCCTCCGGAGCGACTTCGATCCACGCTTCGGCTTCTCGGTCAGGTGTCTCAGGGATGCCGATTGAGCGTAGCGAAGGAGGGTTGACACTTTGAAACTTTGGAGGCCGACGGCCGACGGGGAGCACATGCCGGATTTCGGGCATGAGGCCGAAATCCTGTGATCGAAAAAGGCCCGCCGAAGCGGGCCTTTTTCGTACGGGTTTCTGCGCGGGGCTTTAGGGGGCTTGGCGTCAGCCGAGGTCGCGGTGGACGGGGTGCGGTGTGGCGTTGCGCCACTTGCCGGCCGTGAGGTCGGGGATGTCGATGCGGACGGAGCCGCGCGAGACGGATTCCTCGCCGAGGCGGCTGTAGGGGCGGCCCGAGTGGCCCGCTCCCGTTGAGGATCGGTTCCAATCCACATTTGCGGCCCAAAGCGTATACAAAACCGCAGTCCTTCATGCCTCTGCGAATCAATGAATTGCCGAAATTGGAGCATGAACCGGACCTATCTGCTTGCGCTGTTCCTCAGCCTCGGTCTTCTCGCATCCGCCCAAACGGTCGTCCTGCCCTACAACCCCGATGTGGACCAGGACAGCGCCATCGGAGCGGGCGACCTGCTCGGACTCCTGCCCCTTTTCGGCAACTACTTTACGCCCGGCGAGGTCCTCATCGATGGCGAGACCCTCACCGACTATATCGCCGCGCTCGAGGAAGCGGCGGCCAATGCCACCTCGGACACCGTCACCCTCCCCATGCTGCCCGGTACCACGCCCGGAGAAATGCTGTTTTGGGACGGCGCCCAATGGTCGTTGGTCCCCACGGGATTGTCAGGTCAAGCCCTGTTGCTTGACGGCACGACGCCCACTTGGAAAGAGCTGAGAACAGGATGTACGGACAGTGTTTTTCTGGAGTTTGATCCCGCCGCCACTGTGAATGACGGCAGCTGTCTCACGCCGATCGTATTGGGATGCACGGATGCTCAATTCGTCGAGTTTGATCCCGCCGCCACCGTGAATGACGGCACTTGTGCGACCCCGGACACGAGCTGTTCATCCGTGGAATTCGATGGCTACGTGTATACCGCTGTTGAAATCGGCGATCAGTGCTGGTTTGCGGAGAACCTGCGGACGACGGTGTACGGCAACGGCGATGTGATTCCTGCTGGCCTGACCGATGGGGAGTGGACCTCGACGACAGCCGGAGCCACCGCCGTCTATGGCGAGGGCATCAGCTATTGTGAGAACAACAGTCCTGACATCGACGCGTGCGATGAAGCGCAGTCGTTGGCGGCGTATGGCCGATTGTACAACTGGTATGCGGTGGACGATGCTCGGGGCCTGTGTCCTGCGGGTTGGCACGTGCCGACGGATGGAGAGTGGACGGAACTGGAAGACTACATCACATCTCAGGGATTTGCCGGGACGGAAGGCACGGCATTGAAATCGACAACAGGCTGGTCCAACAATGGCAACGGCACGGACGACTTCGGGTTTTCGGCCCTTCCGGGCGGCTCCCGCTACAGCTCCAATGGCTACTTCTACAATGCCGGCCTCGACGGCTACTGGTGGAGTTCGTCCCCGGATGGCGGCGATGCTTGGTACCGGTACTTGGACTACTTCAGTCCAGGCATCGACCGGGGCAACTACAATCCACGCTACGGATTCTCCGTGCGTTGTCTCAGGGATGCCGAGATTCTAGAGGTTCAGGGTTGCACTGATCCGGCCTACATCGAGTATGACGCAACGGCCACTGCCGACGACGGCAGTTGTTTGACGCTCGTGGTTTTCGGTTGCACCGATGCTGCCTATACCGAGTACAACGCAGCGGCCAACACGGACGACGGCAGTTGCGCCACGCTTACTTCGACGTGCACTGATGTGGAGATGAACGGTCATACTTACGCCGTGGTGGAGATTGGCGACCAATGCTGGTTTGCGGAGAACCTTCGGACGACGGTGTACGGCAACGGCGATGTGATTCATGCGGGCTTGACCGATGGGGAGTGGACCTCAATGACAGCCGGAGCCACCGCCGTCTATGGCGAGGGCAGCAGCTATTGTGGCTACTTCAGTCCTGAGATCAACGCGTGCGACGAAGCGCAGTCGTTGGCGGCGTATGGCCGTTTGTACAACTGGTATGCGGTAGACGATGCTCGGGGCCTGTGTCCTGCGGGTTGGCACGTCCCTACCGATGGAGAGTGGACGGAATTGGAAGACTACATCACATCTCAGGGATTTGCCGGTACGGAAGGGACGGCATTGAAATCGACAACAGGCTGGTACAACAATGGAAACGGCACGGACGACTTCGGGTTTTTGGCCCTTCCGGGCGGCTACCGCTACAACGATGGCTACTTCAGCAATGCCGGTTTCAACGGCTTCTGGTGGAGTTCTTCGCCCAGTGACGGCAATGCTTGGCGCCGGCGCTTGAACGTCAACGATCCAGCCATCAGCCGGAGCAACTACGATCCGCGAGGCGGCTTCTCGGTCAGGTGTCTCAGGGATGCCGATTGAGCGAAGCGAAGGAGGGTTGACACTTTGAAACTTTGGAGGCCGGAGGCCGACGGGGAGCACATGCCGGATTTCGGGCATGAGGCTGAAATCCAGTGATCGAAAAAGGCCCGCTTCGGCGGGCCTTTTTCGTGCGGGTTTCTGCGCGGGGCTTTAGGGGGTGTGGCGTCAGCCGAGGTCGCGGTGGACGGGGTGTGGTGTGGCGTTGCGCCACTTGCCGGCCGTGAGGTCGGGGATGTCGATGCGGACGGAGCCGCGCGAGACGGATTCCTCGCCGAGGATGCCGACCATGCTCCACAGGACGCCATCGTAAACGTTGAGGTCGAGTGGCAGGCCTTCGTTGAGGCAGCGGATCAGGCGGAACATCATGATGAAGTCCATGCCGCCGTGGCCCTGCTTGTGTTCGGCCGCCAGGGCCTGTAAGCGCGTCCAGAGCGGGTGGGCGTATTGCTCCCGCATCGCCTTCATCTTGTCGTCGTCGACCCAGCTGTGGCCCCACGATGGGCCGTGGTCGATGTACAGGCGCGAGGGGTAGCCGTAGTGGGCGGCCTTGGAGCCGACGACTTTGTCGAGGCGGCTGTAGGGGCGGCCGGAGTGGGTGTCGAATTGGAGCATGATGCTCTTGCCCTGGACGGTCCGGATGAGGGTCGTGTTCACGTCGCCGCATTTGACGCGCTTTGCCATGTCTTGTAGGGCGGCTTCGTCGGTGTCGGCAAGGGCTTCGCTCAATGCGGCTTCCCGCGAGCTCATGCTGACGAGGTGGGAGAGGGTGTCGCCCCTCAGGATGTCGAAATACATGGACACCGGGCCGAGGCCGTGGGTGGTGTAGAGGTTGCCGTTGCGGTAGAGGTGGTGCTTCAGCCGCCAGCGGTCTTCGTAGTAGGTCGGGTCGAGCATCATGACGCGCAGGTCGTGCAGGTAGGCGCACTCGGCATGGGTGAGGCTGCCAAAGACGCCTTCCTTGATCATCTGCATGATCCACAGCTCCTCGCCATTGTAGCAGCAGTTTTCCAGCATGATGCAGTGGCGCTGGGTCTCCTCGGCAACTTGCACCAGGTCAATGCCTTCTTGGTAGGTCGTGGCGATGGGTACCTCACTGGCCGCGTGGAGGCCTTGGCGCATGGCATAAGCCGCCATAGGGGTGTGCCATTCCCACGGTGTGCAGATCAAAGCGAGGTCCGCGGTTTCGGTGCTGCAGGCTTCTTTCCAAGCAGCGTCGCTGCCGGTGAAGACGCGCGGGGCGTTCGGTTGGAATTCGGCGATGCGTTGCAGGGCCTTCTCGACCTTTTGCGGGTTGATGTCGCTGATGGCCGTGATTTCGGCGTGGCCCTGGCCGATGAGCCACTCGAGCATATCGATGAGGCTCGAGCCCCGATTGCCAAGGCCGATGAGGGCCACCCGGACCTTGGGGAGGGCTTCGGTCTGAAGGTCAAAGACGGAACCTTGCAGCCCGGCTTGGGCCACACGCTCTTGGAGAAAGGCGTTGAAGTCTTCGTTGGGGGTTTGTCCCTTCAGTCCGCGGGAGGCCATGAGTCCGCCCAAGCCGAGGAGTCCGCCCCTCAGAAATTTCCGTCTCTTCATGGCCTCAAATTACCCATTGAGCTTCAGATGCCTTTTTGCGGGGAGGAGGACCGCTCTACACGGCGCAAGCTGGGATCAATTCAGTGACGCCAAACAAGGGGGAGCGCTGAGTGCCTTTCGGGCATGCTCGCGCAAGGCGTTGGGGTTGGGGTTCGGAGGGATCACACAGACCGCTGTGGCACAAAGGGCTTCCGGATCTAAAAGGACCACGACGATGGGCATCCCGCATTCTGCGGCCACACGGAACAACCCGGACTTGAGCGGCTGTAATTGACCAGTTCGGGAGCGGGAACCTTCTGGAAACCCGGCGATGAGCCTACGGGGCTTTTCTCGCACTGTCTCTCCCCATTGGCGCATGGCGCGTTGCGCAGCGCGTGGAGTCCTCCGGTCGATAAAGCAGGTTCCAGTGGCGGAAAGAAATGCGCCCAAAATGGGCCAGCTCCGGATGGCTGCCTTCGCCGTGAAGCGGGGCACGGGGCCGCATGCCGACATCAGCAGGGGGATGTCGAGCATGGATTGGTGGTTGGCAATGACCAAAGCGCCACCTTCTCTCAAAAGCTCGAGTGCCTGGGTTTGGCCGTCAACAGTCCAAGGTCCCGTAATGCGCTGCAGGCCTGGAATCCACTTGTTGTGAACGGCGCTATGGACCGTTTCTTCCTGCGTCCCGGCTTGGTGCCAAAGGGCCCACCCTGCACAGTGTACGGTGAGCAAAGAGGCTTGGATTGCCCTCAATGAGCCGGCCACGCCATTGAACGGCTTCATGGCTCAAACAACCTGTCAAGCTCAGCAGCATCCAATGATTTTGGAAGCGGGGAGAGTGAAGAGATGTCGAGACCACCAATGGCGTGGCGAATGAGGCGCAAGGCAGGGAGCCCTATGGCAGCGGTCATGCGCCTCACCTGACGGTTCTTGCCTTCATCCAGCTGTACTTCGATCCACGTCGTTGGAATTTGAGCCCGGTAACGAATGGGGGGAGTGCGTTCCCAGGGTTCTGGGTAATCGTTGGGCAATAGGCGGGCCCTGGCGGGACGGGTAATCCAGACTTTGCCCTTGATTTTGATGCTCATTGGGCGTTCAAAGGCCCGCAAGTCTTGATCACTTGGGGCGCCTTCGACTTGAACGTGGTAGGTCTTCCAAATTCTATCGGGGCCTTCACCTTCTGTAATGCGGCGTTTGAGCCGGTTGTCGTCCGTCAAGAGCAGCAGCCCCTCGGAATCGCGGTCTAGCCTGCCCACGGGGTAGACGTTTTTGGGGAATTCGCCCAATTCACCCAATGCAGGGTGGCCTGCTTCGGGCGTGAATTGGCTGAGCATGCCAAACGGTTTGTTGACTGCGAAAGTCGCCATGCTTATTCGACCCAGTCGGCCAAAAAGACGTTGGTAGAACGCGTGCGGCCGTTGTTGCGGTTGGAGCTAAAGGCGAGGCGCTTGCCGTCGGGCGAGAACATGGGGAAGCTGTCAAATGCGTTGTCAAAAGAGAGCT
>CAJQJX010000047.1 GCA_905478795.1 uncultured Flavobacteriales bacterium | reverse complement strand
GCATTCCTATTGAAACATGGACCTGGTTGAATTCCAAGTAGAGGTGCCGATTCAGGCGAGCAAGGGTTCGATTTACAGTCGACTCAACAATCCCAGTGGCCTCTCAGAATGGTTTGCGGATGACGTGAACATCAAAAAGGACATCTTTACTTTTTTCTGGGATGGTTCCGAGGAATCGGCGCGGTTGATTTCTCAAAAGCGCGAAGAATTCGTCAAGTACCGTTGGATGGAGCATGAGGAGGATGGCCAAAAGTCTTTTTTCGAAATGCGCATTAAAATCGATCCACTCACGGGCGATACGGCACTGTTGGTGACGGATTATGCAGAGGAGGACGAAATCGAGGAAGCCAAGCTTTTGTGGACCAAGCAACTCGGTGATTTGAAGCGGGTGCTCGGAGGCTGATTTGAAGCCTAAGTCCCTTTTAAATAGGGACGTACTATTTCAAGATATTCATCTGTAAAGTCTAGGGTGGCCTTGCCTTCTAATGTGAGGGTGCTGGTTCTCGTAGACACTGGTGCTTCGGTTTTGAGCCATTCAGACAATATCCGCTTTGGTGCCAAGTGCCGCATGGTGTGAATGTGCACTGTTTGCTGAATGGCAAACCCATACCCAGAAGCCCATTCGTTCCATTCTTCTAGGCGGTCAGATGGCCATATGGTGCACAGCCTCCCTCCTTCTCTTATGAGCTTAGAGGCAGCCTTCACCAAGTCGCCCATGGACAATGTGTCATCATGTCTTGCGAGGTTGCGTGCGGCATTGGTTGACTTGGGCTTGCTCTTGAAAAATGGAGGGTTGGAGACAATGAGGTCAAAACTGCCTTCCCATTCAGGGTGCGTCTCGTGGGCTTTTTGAATGGGGCCATGCCATGATTGGGCTGCAGCAGGAAAAGGTTGTTTGAGGTAATTTTCTGCAGACTGTGCGGCAGCAGCCGGTTCGAGTTCCACGCCTATTAGCTGCCCTCCAGGTTCCATGCGTTGGAGCAACATGATGCCCACATAGCCGTTGCCGGATCCAATATCCATCACTTTTTTGACGCCGTCGATGGGACTCCAACACCCCAACACGATGCCATCCATTCCGACCTTCATGGCGGCACCATCCTGCTCAACGGTGAAGGTTTTGAAATGAAAGGGGCCTTTGGCCATAGCGTTCGATTATCCGCGTTTTCTGCGTTGTTGCCAAGTCTCGAACGTAGGAAAGGTCTCAGGTCGATGTTCTGGGACTTCTGTCAAAGGCGCTACTTCTTTCAGGGAAGTGTGGCAATCGGCGGGCAGTCCTTGGTAAATGCCCGTGCCTTCCACCTTGTGGGCATGCATATCATCGGAGACTTCGCCTATGATATGGGCAGGGTTTCCTGCAATGATGCGTCGCTCCGGCCATGTGCTTCCTGCTTTAAGAAAAGACAAGGCCCCTACAATACACCCCGCTCCAACATGCACATCGTCCATGACCACGGCATTCATGCCGATGAGGCATTGTGCGCCTAATTGTGCGCCATGGATGACCGCACCGTGTCCAACGTGGGCGCCTGCTTCAAGCTTGACGGTGGTTCCTGGAAACATGTGGACCACACAGTTTTCCTGGACATTGCACCCATCGCCAAGCTCTATTTTGCCCCAGTCGCCACGCAGCACAGCCCCGGCGCCAATGAAGCAATGTGCTCCTATGGTCACATGGCCAATGACCACGGCTTGTGGATGGACAAAAGCAGTGGGGTGCACCACCGGAACCATGTCTTTGAAGGACTGGATCATACTGCGTTGGGGTTCTCTATAATGGTGGCATACCCCTGGCCCACTCCTATGCAGAGGGTGACCAAAGCATATTTACCGCCTGCTCTATTGAGCTGACGTGCTGCGGTGAGCAGCAGCCTGGCGCCGGTCATGCCCAAGGGGTGTCCGATGGCAATCGCTCCTCCCTGTGGATTGATTCGGGGATCATCATCAGCGAGACCCAACGAGCGGGTGCAAGCCAAAGCTTGGGCGGCAAAGGCTTCGTTGAGTTCGATGTGGTCCATCTCGTCGAGTGTAAGGCCAGCGCGCTGGAGGGCTTTTTTGGAGGCCTCAACGGGTCCAATTCCCATGATGCGTGGTTCGACACCCACCACTGCGCTGGCCACGAACCGGGCCAATGGACGGAGGCCCCACTTCGAAATGCCGGCTTCGCTGGCAAGGAGCAATGCACAGGCGCCATCGTTGAGTCCACTGCTGTTGCCAGCGGTGACAGACCCCCCTTCCCTTCTGAATGCGGGCCTCAGTTTGGACAGGACTTCTGCTGTTGTACCTGCGCGGATGAATTCATCCTCAGAGAAAACGAGGTCGTCTTGTTTGCGTCGGGAGATGTGAACCGGCGCGATTTCTTCTGCCAGATGACCGTTCTCCTGAGCGGCGTGGGCTTTTTGTTGCGACCAGGCTGCAAAGCGGTCTTGATCTTCCCTGCTGATGCTGTGAAGATCCACCAGGTTTTCTGCGGTGGACCCCATGCCTTCTGTGCCGTAGACGGCATCCAATTTGGGGTTGATAAAGCGCCAACCGAAACTGGTGTCGTGCATTTGGGAGTCACGTCCAAATGCTGTGCTGGCCTTGCTCATGACCCAAGGCCCGCGGGTCATGTGTTCAATGCCTCCTGCAATCATGAGGTCCGCATCTCCGGTTTGGATGGCACGCGAAGCATGCACTGCAGCAGCCATTCCTGAAGCACACAATCGGTTTACGGTTTCACCGGGTACGGTATATGGCAATCCTGCCAAAAGGAGGGCCATGCGCGCCACATTGCGGTTGTCTTCGCCGGCTTGATTCGCGCAGCCCATGAGAACATCTTCGATGTGCGCGGCGTCAATGTCCGGATGGCGGTCCATCAAGGAACGAATGGCGCGGGCGGCCAAATCGTCGGCCCTTACTGGGGCCAAGGTTCCTCCAAATTTCCCAATGGGGGTGCGGATGCCGTCGATCAAATAAGCGTTCATGGGGCGGAAGTTTGGAGCCCCATCTGCGGCAAAGCGCGCCAGAAATCAAGTATGGGGTTGAAGACAAAGGTCTGGACCAAGGCGCATTCGCCTTTGTAGACGGCATACATGCGGCTGCCATCGTGGGGCAAAAGGCGGCCTTCTGTGTCGTACTCTTCCATGATGGGGGCTTTCCAATGCAAATCGAGGTTGACCTCTCGGCCGTCTTTATAGTCGACCTTGATGTTCCAGGCCAAGGGGCTGCTTCTTAAACTGTCTTGTGCTTCGGGGCTCAAGTGACTGTTCCAAGTTTCGACGTGCACTTTTTTGAAACGGAGCCACTGATCGCGCAACATGCGCTGTGGCAAATCGAGCGTTTGGCCGTTGTGTTCTGCCACAATTTGATCGCCTTCACTGTTCCACCGCAAAGTGGCTGTGGTGCCAATGTCGTCCACAGGGATGGCTGTGATCGCTGCTATTTCGTCGGCACTTGATTCATAGACCCCGGTGTATCGCCACTCGTTCTCTTCTGTAAAAAAGCGCGTGGATAGGAATCCAGTAAATCCTTCGATATGGGTCACATATGGCGTTTCGGACCTGCCTGATTCTGGCAGTTCTAGGAGCATGTGCGTGCCCGTATGGCTTTGGGTAGGTGTTCCGATGAACCAAGTCTTGAACGGCGTGCTGCTGTCTTTGGTGAAGATGTCTACCCGCTTTCCTGCTGAGGCCATCATTTTGAGGACCCCCTCTTTGGCTGAGGCACGGACAGGTTGCCGGACTGATATCCGTTTGAAGGTTTTGAGGAGCAGGTCTGTGGCATCCTTGCGAGCAGGATAGCGGTCGTTTAACGTCCAGAGTCCAAGCGGATGATCGGGAACTCTGGTCACAACGGCCACCCGCCCATTGTTGTCCGCAATGCGAATCTTTTGGACGGCTGCGGTGTCGGCTACTGCAAAATGTGTGCTGAGGTCGGCATCGAGGCGGCCACTTTCTGGAGATAGCGCGGAGTAGGTGCCTATGCTCAGGAGCACAAGGACGACGATGGGAAAGACAAAGCGTTTCATGTGCGTTTAGGGGAAAGTGGGTGCGTCCAACGGCGTTTTCTCAAGAGGGCAAGAAGCCACCCCAAAACCAAGACAATCGCAACCGGCCCTCCGACGGCCAACATAGACCATCCGTTTTCTTTGCCGCGAATGCGTGCCTCATCTAAGGGTCTAAAAGCAATGCTTCTTGAGCGCAGGCTGATTTGCGCTGCATCGTCCAGGAGGTAGCTCACAGCATTGAGCAGCCACTCCTTGTTGTCGTAAATAACCTGTCCAGAATTGCGGTCGAATCCCAAGGGCATGGGCGTGATGCCTTGTTCAGTATTGCGCACATCGTTGCGGATGAAGTCAGCGTCGGCCACCACGATGAGTTGACCATTCTCTGTGGAGGGATTGAAGGCGAAATCGGGGTCCTCTCGCATAGCCTCCCCCAGTCGCAGTGCATAGAAGCTGTCAAATTGGCCCTCTAAGAGTACGGCGAGCGGGTAGCCCTCTGTTCGTCCAGTCTCAAAATGCTCAGGGGGCAATTCTACGACGCTTGCCCCTACCCTGACGGGCGCATTGTAGGCGAGCGACCTTGGTGAAGTGGTCAAGAGCACTGTCGCATCCATGCCTTCGCGGGCATTGACAGGGTCAATGGATCCAGCAAAGTCAAAATGGACCGGATCAAGGTTGGCGCAAATGGGATGGGCATCTGGTGTGGATAGGGCGACCGGGGCGAAATACCAACTGAACATCTGCATGTTGCGGTGGTCTCCCATGGGGCCGGCATTGAGCATGATGGGCGCACATTGGGCATCGAGCACCATGTTTCGGTTGAGTCTGGCACCGTAGTGGAACAGCAGGTCGAATACGCCGATGTCCCGGGTGGTGGCCATGGTGAACTGTTGCGAGGCGATGCTGTCCCTGTTGGTGACGAGGGGGTCCATCAACCAGAGCATGCGCCCACCGTTCATCAGATATTGGTCGAGGAGCAACTTGTCACGTTCGCTAAAGGCCGAGTCAGGACCCGCTACGATGAGCGCGTCAAACTTGGGTTGGCGCAGCGGGCGCCCCTCAATTTTTTCGCACAGCGCATCTACACTGCCGTCGAGCTGCACGTCCACCACATCGGATGTCTCGGCGAGTGTATTGGTAAAGTCCGCGGTTTCTGCCGGCTTCCAGCATCCGTGACCCTGTAGGATACCCACCACGGGACGGCGCTGGCGCATTCCGAGACGGATGGCTTGGCCCAGCGTAAATTCAACTTGGTTGATGGCGTTCTGGACCATTACCTCGTCGGGCTCCATGGTTTCGGACCTCAAGAACTGTACGGGATAGTCCACACCTTGAACGGTAACCATGGCACAAGGCCAGACATTTTGAAAGGCTGTGATGCCATTCTCGCGATAGGCGACCCGCGTAAAACGGAGCCCTTGCTTGTAGAGGGCGAGTTCGGTTTCGCCAATGGTCTTTTCGTCACCACTTGCGGCCACATCGATAAAATCCCAGCGCACCTTGCCCCCGCTCTGCTTGGCAAAGGTTCTGAGCTTGCTTTTGATTTCTTCTGAAAGTCTGCGGTACCGGGCAGGAAAGTTGCCTTCTAAATAACAGCGCACAAGGACTTCGTCTTCTCCTGCCTCTATGCTCTGCAACATGCTCTCGGTGGCATCGGTGAGGCTGTGGCGCCGATCTTCTGTCACATCAAAGCGCCACCCCCATTGGCCAATGGTCACTAAAAGTCCTACGGCGATTAAGGCAGAGCGCCATCCACCTCGGTTGAGGCCTTGAATGAATTGGACCGCATTCATGACTTTCCGGGTTGAATTTGGAATTGAGCGATGGCCAAAGCAATGGCCATGTAAGCAAGGAACCACAGCAGGTCTGACACCACAACAACGCCGGTGCCGATCGATCTAAAGTGGGTCTCCATGGCGCACCATTGTATGGCGTGATCCCATTCTCCAAAGAGGTCATATGAGCCTAAAGCCGATGGGCCGTAATACATGATGAGGCAGGCCAATGCTGTGGTGAGAAAGGCGACGATTTGGCTATCCGTTTTGGAAGAGGCCGCCAGGCCAGTGGCGACAAATGCGCCGCCGAGGAGAACCAGCCCTAAGTAGCCGGCCAATACGGCCCCGCTGTCGATGTTGCCCGGAGGATTGCCCAATTGGTGAATGATGGCGTAGCCAACGAGTGTGGGGACCAAGGCAATACAGACCAAGGTCAACCCCGCCAAGAACTTGGCCCAAATGATGCGTTGTGGGTCTAAGGGATGGGTGAGCAACAACTCCAAAGTGCCCTGGCTGCGTTCCTCAGGAATGGACCGCATGGTGACGGCCGGGATCAAGAACATCAAGACCCAAGGTGTCAACAGAAAAAAGGCATTCATTTCTGCAATGCCATTGGAGAGGAGGTTCCATTGACCTGGAAAGACCCAATGGAACAATCCGCCAATCAGTAAGAATACCCCTAGCACCACCGTCCCAATGGTGGACGACAGAAAGGCACGAAGTTCTTTTTTGTAGAGGGCGATCATGAATGCGGTTCGAAATTATGAAGCCCAGAGCACGGTGCGGCTTTCGGCGGTGGGAGCTGCAGAAAAAAGGGCCTTGGTAGCGGGCCACACTTGCGCGAACAATGTGCTTTTTCGGTAGGCGTCAAGGTGTTCTTGGGAGTCCCAAGTGCTCACAGTGCTGATGGATGTGGTGCGCTCCTCGTGTTGCACCAGCTTGAGGTCTCGGCAGCCAGGCTGCGCAGCAATGTCGGCTTTGTGCTGTTCAAAGAGCGCCAAAAACGCCGGCTTCTTTTCTGGATGGAACTCCATGTGGACAATGCGGACGATCACAGGGCTTGATTTGGAAGGAGGGGGTCGAATTCAATCCGTACAATGGACCCTGCTTTTAGGCCAAAGAGCTGACTGGCTCCTCCTCCTCCAGCAGTGCTTCCGTGGTTGATGGCGATTTCAAGCAGCCCCATGTGGTTGAACAGCGCTACCCGCTCCCCATCGGGCACGGCACTGTATTGTCGGTGAATGCGGTTTACATCCATTCTTGAAGACCGCAAAGGGATTTTAAAGGTGCGCTCCTTCCCCACCTCCTTGAAGGTGCGTTGGTCGATGTTGGTGATCAGGTTGCCAAAGGTGTCTACATGCAAGACGATGCCTTGGACATAGTCCTGGCCAATGAGCGGACGTTGCCATGCGCTTTCTACCCACCCGTCTGCTGGTCTTCCGATGACGGCGGGAACGCCTCCTTGCACCAGATGGCAGGCAACTTGCACAAAAATGTGCCGCTCTGGAAAAGTCAACACGTCACTTTCGGAGGTCACGGTGATGTCGTGGATGGCATCCGGAGCCCGGTCTGCGATCAACGAGAACACCCCATCGTCCAATCCCACATAGAATTGACCGCCCAATTCCATCACACGGTGCAAATAATCGCCAGTTTGGTTGGTGTTCATGGCAATGATGTGCACCGTTCCACGCGGGAAATGCTCCGCCGTGGCGCGCAAAGCAAAGGCTGCTTGATTGGTGTCAAAGGGTCGAATGCCGTGCGAAATGTCCACGATCCGAATGGAGGGATCCTGCGATATGATGGCGCCTCGGAGTGCAGCAACGTACAAACTGTCGTTTCCGAAATCGGAAGTCAGGGTGACAATGCGGGGGACGGCAGAGGTGTGCTCCATGCTTCTTCAAAAATCAGCATCCTGAACGAGTAGATTTGCAGTTCCGCTGCGAGATATCCCACAACCTCCCCACAGTTTCCATTATAACGTGAGTTCAGAACGACGATTTGTGCTTCCAGACGTGCCCCCGCTCGAAGTTTTCGGGGCCGGTCACAGAAAATTCGCCTTGCTTAAGGCCCACTTTCCAAAGCTCAAGCTGGTAGGGCGTGGTCATGAAGTCAAGGCATTTGGTGCCAAAAGTGATCTTGATGCCTTTGCGGTAAAATGGGACTTACTCGTTTGGCACTTAAATCATTACGGGACATTGCCTGAAGATGATTTGGAGCGGTTGATGCGCGACGATGGCATCGCGATGAAAAAAGCGGCTTCCGAAGATGACACCTTGGTCTACGGTCCTGGAGGTTTAAGGGTGACCGCGCGGACACCGAATCAGCGCAAGCTGGTCGATGCGGTGCGCAACAACGACATGGTGTTTGCCATCGGACCTGCCGGGTCTGGAAAAACATACACTGCTGTGGCTTTGGCGGTTCAAGCATTAAAAGAAAAGAAGGTCCGTCGGATCATTTTGACCCGTCCTGCTGTCGAAGCAGGCGAAAACCTTGGCTTTTTGCCAGGAGACCTCAAGGAAAAACTGGATCCGTATATGCAGCCCTTGTATGATGCGCTGACAGATATGCTTCCATACGAGCGCGTGGCCGACCACTTGGAAAAGGGGGTCATTGAAATTGCGCCTTTGGCATTCATGAGGGGCCGGACTTTGGACAAGGCCTTTGTAATCTTGGACGAGGCGCAGAATTCTACCGTGGCCCAAATGAAAATGTTTTTGACGCGCATGGGGCGTTCCGCAACGTTTGTGGTGACGGGAGATGCGTCTCAGGTAGACTTGCCACGGCGCCAAGAAAGCGGGTTGCGTTTTGCACGCCGTGTCCTCACGGAAGTGGAAGGCTTGGAGTTTGTGACCTTGACCGGAGATGACGTCGTGCGCCACAACTTGGTCAAAAAAGTCATCAAGGCATTTGAACAAGCCGAAGAGAAAGGGGCTTCAGGAGGAATGGGGCCGTCCATAGGCCAAGTTCCTGCGAAAAAGTGGATCCGTGACGAAGACCGTGACGACGCGCCCCATGATGACGATATTGCACATTCAGAAGCATGATGACGACAACCGCCCCCGAGCCTTTGTTTGACCAGCGGATGCACTTTGCCGGTGAACAGAAATATTACCGAGGAAAAGTACGGGATGTCCATACCCTTGAGGATGGACGATTGCTCATGGTCGCCAGCGACCGTATCTCCGCATTCGACGTGGTGCTTCCACGTGCCATCCCCTTTAAAGGTCAAGTATTGAATCAATTGGCAGGCCATATGCTGGAGGCCGTTTCGGACATCGTGCCGGTATGGTTGGAGGCTACGCCCGATCCCAATGTGGCGGTTGGAAAATGTTGCGAGCCGATTCGGTTGGAGATGGTCATCCGTGGCCATCTGACGGGACATGCTTGGCGCACCTACCGCGACGGCGGTCGCTTGCTTTGTGGGGTTCCATTGCCCGAGGGCATGCGTGAACATGACGCCTTTGACACGCCCATCATTACCCCTGCGACGAAGGCTGAAGAAGGCCATGACGAAGACATTTCAGAAGCCGAAATTTTGTCTTCAGGACTTGTAGATGCAGCGCTGTATTCAGAAATGGTGCGCGTGACCCGTGCACTGTTTGAACGCGGCCAATCCATGGCAGCGAGTCGGGGTTTGATTTTGGTAGACACCAAATACGAATTCGGTCTTTTTGAAGGCAAGCTGATGTTGATGGATGAGGTGCACACCCCAGACAGCAGCCGGTATTTTCATGCTGTAGGGTTTGAAGACCGTCAATCTCGGGGAGAGCAACAGGCCCAGCTCAGTAAGGAGTTTGTGAGAGAGTGGTTGATTGCCGGGGGCTTTATGGGCCGCGAAGGGGACCGGATTCCGGAGATGACCGATGCTTTCTTGGCTGAAGTAAGCCAGCGTTACATTGGACTGTACGAGCAAATGACGGGCCAGTCTTTTATGAAGCCCGAGGAGGTGGACACGGTGACTCGAATCAATAGAAATACAGAAAATTGGCTCCGCGCTCATTAAAAAACGCCCCTTGGAGGGACGATGCCATTGCCGCTGTCCGAACCTTGAAGGCCGGAGGTGTCATTCTTTACCCCACCGATACGGTGTGGGGATTGGGTTGCCGGGCAGATGATGCCAAGGCCCTCGACAAACTCTATGCGCTGAAAGGCCGTGAGGGGGCGCAGCCTTCTCTGGTTTTGGTGGATGCAGAAGGGTTGCTCGAGGAATATGCGCACCCCGTTCCAGAAATTGCTTGGGACTTATTGAGGGAGAGTGCGCCCGAATCGCGGCCCATGACTTTGGTGTTGCCAGGTGGCCGCGATGTGGCCCCTGCCCTCTTGGCAGAAGATGGGAGCTTGGCCATTCGGGTGGTGCAAGAGCCTTTTCTTCAGTTTATTCTCCGGGGAATCGATGTTCCCTTGGTGTCGACTTCTGCGAATCTTACCGGTCACCCAACGCCAGGTCATTTCTCCGAGATCAATGGCGCATTGCGCAATGGAGCGGATTACGTGTGTGTTACGGGCCGTGATCGAAGTGGCAGCATGACCTCCAGTATGGTCAAGTTGGATGCTGCCGGTCGCATTGAAATCTTGAGGCCGTGAACTTTGCTGACCAGCTCAAGCATCCCGTTTTCAAAGCCGTAGGCGCTGCAGCTGATGCGAAAGGCCAACAGGCCTTTGCCATTGGAGGATTTGTCCGTGACCTGTTGTTGGGGAGGCCCAGTAAGGACATCGATATTGTGGTGGAAGGCGGAGGCATTGAGCTCGCCAAAAGTGTGGCCAAAGACTTGGGTGCGGGCAAGGTCGCGGTGTTCAAGAATTTTGGCACGGCCATGTTTCGGCACAGTGGTTGCGAGGTTGAATTTGTAGGGGCCAGAAAGGAGTCTTACCAAAGAGACAGCCGCAAGCCCATTGTAGAAGATGGGTCCATTGAGGATGATCAACAGCGCAGGGACTTCACCATCAATGCATTGGCTTTGCGCCTCAATGCAGACGGCTTTGGGGAACTGGTTGATCCTTTTGATGGCTTGGCTGACTTGGAGCGCAAGTTGATTCGGACCCCATTGGATCCAGATGTAACGTTCAGCGATGACCCTTTGCGCATGCTCAGGGGGGTGCGGTTCGCTGCTCAATTGGGTTTTCGCATCGACAATCCGGCCTTGGATGCGATCAGCCGCAACAGCCAGCGTCTTCAGATTATTTCAGCGGAGCGCATTCATGTTGAGCTGAACAAGATCCTCTCAAGTCGCCGGCCGAGTGTGGGATTCAAGCTCATGTACAAAACGGGTTTGTTGCACGAATTTTTCCCAGAGATGGTCGCTTTGCAGGGCGTTGAGAGGCGGAATGGCATTGGGCACAAGGACAATTTCTATCACACCTTGGAGGTCGTTGACAACGTGGCGGCGGTCAGTGACCACCTTTGGCTAAGATGGGCTGCCCTGCTCCATGACATTGCCAAGCCTCCAACCAAGCGGTTTCATCCTGACCACGGCTGGACGTTTCATGGGCATGAGGACCGCGGAGCGCGCATGGTGCCCAAGATTTTCAAAAGGCTCAAGTTGCCCTTGGATCACCAAATGAAGTATGTGCAGAAGCTAGTGCTGCTTCATTTGCGTCCCATTGCACTGACGAAGGAAGAGGTGACAGATAGCGCCGTTCGCCGTTTGCTTTTTGAGGCAGGTGATGATGTGGATGACCTGATGCTGTTGGCCCGGGCCGACATTACCTCCAAGAATGAAGCCAAGGTGGAGCGTTACCTGCGCAATTATGACGTCGTCGTCCGCAAGTTGGTCGAGGTTGAAGAGAAGGACAGGGTGCGGAATTTTGAACCGCCCGTGAGCGGTGAGGACATCATGGCTGCTTTTTCAATTCCCCCGTGTCGACCAATAGGCGCCATTAAAAACGTGATCAAGGACGCCATCATGGACGGGGCCATTCCCAATGAGCCTGTGGCAGCCCGCGCCTTGATGATGAAAGTGGGACCTGATGTGCTGGACCAATGGCGCCAGTCCCAGTCCGATGTTTCGGCTGGAAAGCGGACCGAAAAAGAAGCTCGGGATGCTTTTGATGCTTGGCTTGAAGCGTTAAAGGTCAGCCCTTCCAACCATCCTTGAGCGTGACGGAACGGTTCCAGACCATGTGGCCTGCCTGTTCCGTTCGTTTCGCGTCCAATGCAAAATAGCCGAGCCTGGTGAATTGCACGGGGTGTTCTGCGCTGGCCTTGGCCAATGCAGGCTCCAGTTTGCATCCTTGTCGAACCTCTAAGCTGTTCGGATTGAGGAACTCATGGAATGCTTTGTCGGCGTGCCCGTCTGGAGTTGGGTCAGAGAACAAGCGGTCGTAAAGGCGCACCTCTGCATCGATGGCTGTGGCTGCATTTACCCAGTGCAGGGTCCCTTTGGCTTTGATGCCGCTGGTGTCTGATCCGCTTTTGCTGTCGGGGAAATACTCTACGTGAACCTCTTCTACCCGTCCATCGGCGCCCATCACGTGGTCGACATAGCGCACGATAAAGGCCGATTTGAGTCGCACTGTTTTGCCGGGAGCCAACCGGAACCACTTCTTATTGGCCTCTTCCTTAAAGTCGTCCCGCTCCATCCACAGCGTCTTGGAGAATGGCATTTCTCGCGTACCGTCTGCTGGATTTTCGGGGTTGTTTTCCGAAGGAAGCATCTCCGTGTGGTGCTCGGGGTAATTCACCACTACAAGTTTGACCGGGTCCAATACGGCCATGGCCCGCTGGGCCACCTTGTTGAGGTGGTCGCGAAGTGCCCACTCCAGGAGACTGAAATCGATCACATTTTCGCGCTTGGCGATGCCTACCCTTTCACAAAAAGTTCGGATGCTTTGTGGCGTAAAGCCCCGACGGCGCAATCCACTGATGGTCGGCATGCGGGGATCATCCCACCCGTCCACGACACCGTCTTCAACCAGTTTGAGCAGCTTGCGCTTGGACATGACGGTGTGGTCCAAGTTGAGCCGTGCGAATTCAATTTGCCGGCTGGGGAAAATCTCCAATGCGGAGATGAACCACTCGTAAAGGGGGCGGTGCACCTCGAATTCAAGGGTGCACAATGAGTGGGTGATTTCTTCTAAGGAGTCACTTTGACCATGGGCGAAATCGTACATCGGATAGATGCACCAGTTGTCGCCTGTGCGCTGGTGATGGGCCCGCTTGATCCTGTAAATCAACGGGTCACGCATGTGCATATTGGCGTGCCCCATGTCAATTTTAGCCCTGAGGACACAATGACCATCAGGGTGGACACCACCGCGCATTTCAGAGAACAGTTGTAAGTTTTCTTCTACGGAGCGTCCGCGATGAGGGCTGTCGGTTCCGGGCTTTGTGGGGGTCCCCTTCCCTATGGCAATGTCTTCGGCGGATTGATGGTCTACATAAGCGAGGCCCTTCTCAATCAAGCGGACAGCAAATCCATAAAGCTGTTCGAAGTAATCGCTCGTGTAGAATTCTCCTCCAGACCAATTGTATCCCAGCCAAGAGAGGTCACGGCGTATCGCGTCCACATATTCTTGGCTCTCCTTTTCTGGATTGGTGTCGTCAAATCGGAGATTGACCAGGCCATTGTACTTGTCTGCAAGTCCAAAGGAGAGGCAAATGGCCTTGGCGTGTCCAATGTGCAGATATCCATTGGGTTCAGGTGGGAAGCGGGTGTGGATTTGCCTGTGCTTGCCATTTTTGAGGTCGTCTTGGATGATCTGCTCTATAAAGTGAACAGGTTCTGACGAAATGCCGTCATTGTTTTCCGAAGGACGTGGGGCTGAATGCTCAGACATGGGTGCAAATTTATCCTTGGGAGAGCTGGCTTGTTCCTTTTTAAGTCGATTTGATGCAATCCTGAGAACAGTCAGGGCTTGGACGTGTTGCATCTCTGTGAAACCACAATCATTCACACCGGTAAAAGATGTCGTTCGCTATCGTTTGAGGCGGGATGGCAGAATTGTGGGTTGGATGCGTGAAGAGCCATCCGGCCAACGGTTTTACAGCCGAGAAGGCATGTGGTGGTCTGGACGTCAGATAAAATGGACCCACCGTGACCGGTGCTCAGGGCTGAAGGACGCAGATGACCGTTGGTTACACGAGGGCGATTTGGTCAAGGATGTGAAGGCTCCGTGGTGGTCAAGGAACCAGGAATGGTTGATCTTGTGCGATGTCGAAAACGGATGGTCCCTGGTGCGGAGTGGATTGGGAGGTCAGTTGCTCTCGAAGAAAGAGTCCGATGTGTGTGAAAAGCTCTGGCGTTGGTCAGGGTTCGCCTGGCGCCCAGCATGAGTGATCGGTTATGACGCGGCTTTTTGCCACAGTCGGTAAATCCAATTCCACCTGATATGAAAAAGCACAGCCACCAAAAGGTGCTGTGCTTTTTCATTGAATCTCGTTCGACCGAGATGTCAGTGTCTTACAACAGTTGAATGCGCTTCATCAATTCATCCTTGTAGGTGCGAGAGATGGGAACCTCATCGTTGTCAATTTTGATGATGAATTGGAAAGTGTCAATGTGTGTGACCCTGTCGATGTTGATGACATAGTTTCTGCTGACCCTCACGAAATCTTCGAGTGGGAGTTTCAGCAAAAGGTCTTTTAAGCTGGCTTTCACATTGTATTTCCGCTCACCTACGTGAATGGCGCTGTACTTGCCCTCGACTTCGATGAACCGCACATCTTGCAGGTGAATCCGGCGCAGTTTGTTTCCCACCTTGGTGAAAAAGTGCTTGGCGCGGACTTTTGATTCGGCCAACTCTTGCAAAGCGTTTTCTACCGCTTCAGCAATTGAAGTTGGCCCTTCCTCTTGGCCCTCATTGTCATTGACAGCTCCTACGGTCGCAGGAACATATTCGAGCAACAAGATTTTGTCCTGAACTTTGAGCTGCTCAATGAAATCGACCATCCCGTTTTTCTGTTCCAAGACAACGACCAGGTCAGGTGGAGCGAAGAGACAAATGCCTGCTGCTTCGGCGACTTTGCTCGCAGTGCGTACATCACAACCGAACTCGGTTAGATCCGCAGAGGGTGTTCGGGTGGAGCTGTCCGAACCGAGTAATAGGATGCTGGGTTTTCGTACCATGTTGAGATTACAACACAGTAAGACTCAGTTTGTTTCAATTATGTTGAATCAAGGCCCAAAGAAAGATTTAGGGGGTGTCAAATGTCAAAAATCGGCATGTGCTCTCGTGCCGTTGAGGTTTAAATTGCACCTATGAAGGAGTCTCATCGTTTTGCAGCGCCGCAGGAGGAAACACTGGTTGAGGAAGCGGTAGGTCTGGAAGAGGCTGTGGCTGATGGCTGGCACATTGTGCTGTTTAACGATGATCACAACACGTTCGATCATGTGATTGAGTGCTTGATGGCCTACTGCGGGCATGAACTTCTTCAGGCTGAGCAATGTGCTTTGATTGTTCACACCAAGGGCAAGTGTTCTGTCAAGAATGGCGATTTTGATGAGCTTGAGCCCATTTGCACGGCTTTATCGGAACGAGATTTGTCTGCTGAAATAGAACCTGCTTGACCTTATTCTAATACCTTGTATCAGGTGTATTTGGAAGCGACTTTATTAAAATTGAGGGGGAGAACTTTTCCCTCCGTGGTCACGCTCGCCATGGTGATGTCCGTACCCAGCCATTCTATGGCCCAATGGGATGACGTAACGGAATTTTACCCTTTGGCTGCGACCACCCAGGCTTCTTACTTGGGAACGGCATTTAGCGTCGCTGACTTTAATTCCGATGGGTTGGATGACATTACAGCTGGCAACAGTGATGGCACTGTTGTGGCCTTTGTGCAACTGCAATCAGGAGGTTTTGAGGAGGAGTTTGTCTTGGATGGAACCGCTCAAGCTCAAGGTATTGTATGGTTCGACGTTGATGGAGACGACGACCTTGATTTGATGGTGACCAGAAGATTTGCGCCCATTGAGTTGTATATCCGTGATGGACAGGAGCTGGAGGAGTCGGCTGCATCCAGTGGTATTCCAATGAACGACACATGGGAGTCTAGGGGGATCGCTGTGGCTGATTACGATGCCGATGGCGATTTGGATGCCTACATATCGATGTACCATGATGGAAGCACAGGTTTGTCGGAGAACCTTTTGCTCAACAACGATGGCCAAGGGTTTTTTACGGATGTGACCGCCACGGCTGGTGTTGGCAATGGATTGAAGCACAGTTTCCAAAGCTCTTGGTTTGATTTCGACGATGATGGTGACTTGGACCTGTGGGTGATCAATGATCGAAACTCATTTCCCAATGCGATGTATGCCAACAATGGCGATGGTACGTTTCTGGACTTGAGCATTGAAGTTGGACTCAATCAAGGGATTTTGGCCATGACTGCTACTGTAGGCGATCCAGATAATGATGGCGACTACGAACTGTTCTGCTCAAACGTAGAGGACGCAGCCAACATCTATTTGGACAAGAATCAGGGAGGCATTTACGTGGAAGTAGGAGCGGATTTTGGTCTTGATGGGATGCAGTACAGTTGGGGAGGATGTTGGGTGGATGTTGAAGGCGATATGGATGCTGACTTGATGGTGGCGACATATCGGTTCCCTAATTCGCTGCCCTACAAGAACTACTATTACGAAAACCACTTCGGCGGTGTCATTTTCACAGATGAGACCGACACGTATTGGCCCAACAACCAAACGCAACTTTACTGCCTAGGGGTTTGTGATTTTAACCAAGATTTGGCGCCAGATCTCATAGGGTTGGGGAACAGTCCGTTTTTGCAATTGCTGCAAAACGCCACTCCAGAAGTGGCCGCGCCCAATGAACGGCTGGTGGTTCAGTTATGCGGCACCTTTTCCAATCGTTGGGCCGTTGGAGCCGAGGTCTGGGTTCATGCTGGAGGTGTCAGCCAATTGCAGCTGGTGAGCGCTGGAACCGACTATGTCACCCAGCAATCGTGGCGGCGGTATTTTGGCTTGGGTACCGCTCAAGTTGTGGACTCCGTTGAAGTGGATTGGCCCAGCGGTCTCCACGAGGTATGGTATGACATTCCAGCAGGTACGGACCTTCGTTTAATCGAAGGAACGACCACGGCTGCATTGACATCAACAGGTGCAGGCTGTGCAGGGGAATCCTCGTGGCTGAATATTCCTTTGCCTTGTCCGGATGTTCAGGTGAATGGATTGCCTGTTTTGAGTGACTCCTTGTTCATGGAGGGGGAAGGAACCTACGTTGTGGATTGCGTTTGGATGGGAGGACTTTTTGAATGGTCGGACACCTTGGTGTGGGCGGAGCAAGCTCCCCATGCCATGACCATTCAATGGACAGAGCCAGATTGTTTTAACGAGCTAGGTTCCTTGGGTTGGAATACCGATTCCACCCTCACCGTGGAACTGTCAGGGTTGAGCTTCTCCCACTCCATTTCAAATCTTCAGGTGCTTGCAGGCCCTTTGATGCTGACCACAGTGGACAGTTCAGGGGTTTGTGCTGAAATGCACGAATTCGAACTGACCCAACCGGTTGAACTTGAGCTGTATATAGAGTATGAACCTGCGCTGTGTTTTGAGGACTCTGCCCAGGCTTTTGCTGCAGGCTATGGAGGGACCCCCAACTATATTTTGAATTGGGGCGATGTGAACCCATTGATGTTGCCCGAGGGAGAGGTTGTCCTGCACCTTGAGGATGCGAATGGGTGTACGGTCGACTCGACCATTGTGATTGATATTCCAGAGCCGTTGACTTGTGAGGTCCTTGTAACGCCTGAGGATGTAGGCAATGACGGTGCTCTAGAGCTCGTTCTCGGTGGCGGCACTCCACCTTATGATGTGCTGTGGAATACAGGATCGGAGAGTGATTCTGTCTTGTTTGGTTTGTCTGAAGGTTTATACAGCTGGGTGTTGCTTGATGACAATGGCTGCTTGCTGTTCGGTGTTCAAGACCTCATTAATGTGGGCGTTGTCGAACCGGATGATCAGACGGGTCAACTGAGGCGTGGGCCTTCAGGTCTTTGGTTGAAACCTGGAAGCACGTGGTCGCAAACTGTTCAAGCGGACTTTTTTGACGTGCAAGGCAGAATGGTGCATTCCGCTGTGATTCAGGGGGAGCACATGCAGAGATGGGGTTGGGATGTGCTGCCCAGTCAAGGCCTTGTTTGGGTGCACGACACCGAAGGAAGAACCTATTTCAGGTCTGCTTACTGATTTTTCGCGCCAGTTCAGGCATTTTCGATGGCGCATCGCTTGAGCCTGGAAACAGCTTCGGTGGGGTTCTCCGCTTTGAATACGGAAGACCCTGCAACCAGCACGTTGGCTCCGGCTTCAACGAGTTGGGCGGCGTTGCTTTGGACCACTCCCCCATCTACCTCAATCAGGAAATCCAGTTGGTGCTGTTTGCGCATGGCATCTAGCCTGCGCACCTTGTCAAAGGTTCCTGCAATAAATTTTTGCCCGCCGAAACCAGGGTTGACGCTCATGATGCATACGAGGTCAAGCTCGCCAAGCACCTCCTCAATTGCGGACAATGGAGTGTGTGGATTCAATGCTACGCCGGGTCGCATACCGGCTTCGCGAATGGCGCCGAGTGTGCGGTGAAGGTGCACGCAAGCCTCGGCGTGGACGGTGAGCACATGGGCTCCCAAAGCGGCAAACTCAGCAATGTATCGATCAGGCGCCTCAATCATGAGGTGTACATCGAGTGGTTTCTGAGCATGTTCTCCAATGGCTGCAATGACCGGCATACCATAACTGATATTGGGAACGAATATGCCGTCCATGACATCAATGTGATGCCAATCCGCATCGCTGTTTTCTACCATCTTGACGTCTCTGGCTAAGTTTCCAAAGTCAGCAGCGAGCAGTGAAGGGGCAATGAGATGTGGCATGGTGTAAATGTCGTGTGGCCGGTTGATATGCCCGAATATTGCACCATGTCTTTATCGACATCCAAGGACGAAATTTTGGGAAAACCCAAGGCTGTTGTTGTCGGCTTGACAGGGGGCATGGGGGCTGGGAAGTCTGTGGTGGCTCATATTTTAAAATCATTGGGGCACCCCGTATTCGATGCTGATGCTGTGGCACGCTCGTTATACGACCGAGACGACATCCTGCTGCAGGCCGTGGTAGACCGCTTTGGGCCTGGCATTTTGCATGCAAATGGAGCCTTGAACAGGTTGGAGTTGGCGAATGTGGTGTTTGCTGACCCTGTTGCATTGGCCGACTTGAATCGGCTGGTGCACCCCGCTGTTTCGCGCACTTTCTCCCAATGGAAATCTCAAGAAGAGATGAATGGTGCGGATGTAGTGTTCAGGGAAGCGGCCATTTTGTACGAATCTGGGAGCGATCAAGACTGCGATGTGGTGTGGGCTGTTACCGCTCCAGTTTCTCTCAGGTTAAAGCGTGTCTGTGAACGCAATGGTTGGAGTCAGTCAGCAGCAGCTGCGCGCATGGCACATCAATGGCCCGCAGAAAAAGTGAATGCGAAGGCTGACCATGTCCTCACCAATGACGGCAACGTGTCCTTGGTTCCCTTGGTGTTGTCTTTGCTGAAGGATTTGTTATAAATCCGGGCAACGTTTGCAAGATTTTTCCGTCAATTAAATCACCGCTACCTGTTCTCTATGAAACCTCTTGCATGCTGGTCCCGTCTGATCGGGACTGTTGTTTTCTTTAGTCTTGTCTGTGAAAGCGCTGCTCAATTGGAGGATGTCACATTGGACTACTTGATGGAGAGCAGCACATTTGGAAGCTTGTTCGGTTGTGGCCTCTCTACGGTGGACTACAATGGTGATGGTTGGGACGATGTTACCGTTGCGGGCACAGATGGTCTCATCAAGCTATATATGGGAGGTGAGTCGGGTTTGATTTTGGATCTCGTTTTAGATGTGGAAGCTGAAGCGAAAGCGGTTCTTTGGGTCGACATAGACAACGACGGAGACCTTGACCTCTTTGCGGGTGCAGCTGGAGTTGGTGTTTATCTCTACATCCGGCAACCTGATGGAACGCTGAATGAGGAAGGCTCTATTCGGGGTATTCCCCTATTGGTTGATTGGGACAATCGGGGAATTTCTGCCCGGGACTACGACCGGGATGGTGACCTCGATATCTACATCGCCAGTTACCATGACGAGATGCAACAGATAGCCTATGAGAATATGCTGTTTCAGAATGGCGGAACGGGATATTTTGAAGAAACCACCTTCCTAGCGGGTGTTGGAGATGGCCTGCAGCATTCATTCCAAGGCGCATGGTTTGATTATGATCAGAATGGATTTGATGACCTGTGGGTCATCAATGACCGATTGATATTTCTCAATGCGCTTTACGCCAATGCGGGTGGCGGACCCTTCGTAGACATTTCAGAATCTTCTGGAGCGAATATTTCGGTCAATTCCATGTCTGCAACATTGTTTGACCCTGACAACGATGGCGACTGGGACCAGTACGTTACAAACGTTGAGAATTTGGCCAATGCTTTTATGATCAACACTGCGGGTGTCTACTATGACATGGCAGAATCAGCCGGTGTAGCGAGCATGCAATACGGATGGGGTACTTGTGCCATAGATGTAGACGGTGACCGCTGGGATGACATGATGGTAGCGACCTATCGGTTTCCGAATACCCTCCCTTATGACAACCATCTGTATATGAATGATGGCACAGGGTTACATTTTGAAGATGTCACAGATGACTGGCCCAATGAGCAGTTCCAGTTGTATTGTTTAGGTCGCTTGGACTTGGATCAGGATCGGATTCCCGATATCGTCGGACATGGCAATGCATTGAGTCCGCAAGTACTGATGTTGACGAATGAAGATGACAACAATCGGATGACCATCGACCTTGTGGGTACCCTCTCCAACACCCGTGGAGTGGGCGCTGTGATCAAGGTTCATGCAGACAGTCTTACCCAGATGAAGCAGATGAATGCAGGTGAAGACTACATGACCCAGCACACTTACACCCGGTTTTTTGGCCTTGGAGACGTTGACGTTGTAGATTCAATCGAGGTGTTTTGGCCCAGTGGAATTCGAGACATCCTGTTTGATGTTGCTGCCGATACTGCATTGGTAATCGTCGAAGCTGCAGGTTCATTGGAGCCCATCGAATCTTCCTGTGAATGGGACCTTGCCAGTTGGACGGTTCCTTTTGACCCGGCTACTGTGGACATGACATGGAATGGCGTTCCGGTCACTTCAGATATTGTTGTGGCTGAAGCCCCAGGGGAATGGACTTTAGAGGCCAGTTGGTGGGGCGGTGGATACACATGGAGCCAAACGGTGTCGTGGAACCCTGAACTTCCACCTTCATTTTCGTTGGATGTGGTTCCCGGTCTTTGTTTTGGCGATTCAGCTTTGGTGTCGTGGAGCATGCCAGATTCAGCGTTGGTTACATTGGATAGCATCGTTTTGCCTGTTTACACGGAGGGCCTCCCCTTTGCTTCAGGCAGTTTTGAATTGCAGATAGAGGTCACCAACGGTTGTGTATTGGATACGACATTCACGGTGATTGAGCCCGAAGAATTGTCCGCCCAAGTCGGGGTGATTCAGCCTTCCTGCGCCGGTGATTTGGGGTCCGCAGTGGTCGTTGCAACTGGGGGCACAGGGACGTTGACCATTGATGCAGGCGGCGCTGATTTGTCCGCGCTCATGCCGGGTGTTGTGCCTTTTAATATTTCGGATGACTTCGGCTGTGTATTCACGGACTCATTGGAGATTGTCAGCCCAGATAGCCTGATTGGTCTTGTAAGCTTCGGGTATATAGGCAGCTCGGACTCGGTGCAGATTGTGTCCGAGATCTTTGGAGGGACCCCCCCCTATTCTTGGAATTGGAATGGTGCCATCGACGACGATGGAATGGCTTTGGCCCCTCTGGACTTGGGGTGGTACGTGCAGGATGCCAATGGCTGCCTTGACTTGGGGGCCTTGAACATTGCACAGAATCCCTTGTCTGGGATTTCCAATGCACAGGATGCGGTTTCTTGGAGCTGCCTCAGGATGGGGAGCGCGCTCGGGCTGTATGGACCTGATGGAGAGCGCTTGGACGTATCGGTTTACGATTTGTCGGGAAGGTTGCTTGTGAGAAAATGGAATGTACCTGCTTCATCGGCTCTGGAATTGTGGACGGATGTGCCGGTTGTGGTCACGGGTATTGATGCTGCCGGCAGTGTTTTCCGATGGTTGAGATAAAGCGTTTGCTTTTCGGACGGTGCCTTTTGATGCTGTGGTTGCTGTGGGGGTGTTCCCCAGCCATGGCCCAGTGGGAGGACGTCTCCACTCAATATTTGCTTTCTGCTTCTTGCACAGGGAGTAATTGGGGCTGCGGTTTGAGCTGTGCGGATTTTAATTCGGACGGCTTGGATGACTTGACTGTTGCACAGGCTTCGGGCAACGTGAGCCTATACCTCAGGACAGAAGGTGGTTTTGATTTGGATCAAGAGTTGGAGAGCGAAGACCAGGCCACAGGCGTGCTTTGGGTGGATGTAGATGGGGATGGGGATTTGGATTTATTTGCTGGGCGCCAAGAAAATGGGGTAAAGCTTTACATCCGAAATGGCAGTGGTGAGCTCGTGGATGAATCGTCTGCGAGGGGGGTGCCGGATTGGATTGGATGGAAACCCCGGGGCATTTCTGCGGCAGACTTTGACCAGGATCAGGACCTCGACGTTTACATCGCCTCGTACCACATCAGCATTGAAGAATACCACTATTCGAATGCCCTTCTGATCAACGATGGCTTTGGATACTTCACGCTGGCCGATGATTCCGTCGGTGTCAATGATGGCATCAAGACTTCTTTTCAAGGTGCCTGGCTCGATTATGACAAGGATGGATGGCAAGACCTCTGGGTGATCAACGACCGAGCCAGCTTTAAAAATGCCATGTACCGCAATCAAGGGGATGGCACGTTTGTGGATGTGGCGCTGGAGTTGGGTTTGTTGAATGTCATTGATCCGATGACGGCCACTGTTTTTGACCCGGATCAAGACGGCGACTGGGACTTGTTTTGCACAGATGTTGCCAATGTGCCCCATTCTTTATTTGAGCAAACGGATTCGGGCTTTGTAGATGTGGCCTTGGATTCGGGTACAAGTGGCATTGACGATTATGGCTGGGGAGGTTGTGCGGTTGATGTCGACGGAGATGCCCGTGAAGACTTGATGGTGGCAACGCTGAATTGGCCCTCTGAATCTCCTGTAGACAACCGGCTGTATTTGGCGCTTGATTCTGGATTGGCCTTTCAAGAAGATGATACGGGATGGCCCAATGAGCAGTTTCCATTGTACCACCTTGGCCGGTTCGATTTGGATGGTGACCGGGCTCCTGATATCATCGGACACGGTGCCATTCCCATTGCACAGCTGTTGCTCAACACCAATGAGCAGGGGGCTTCTCGCATGACCGTGCGGTTGGTTGGTACCACGCCTAATTCTCATGCTGTCGGAGCCCTCATAGAGGTGTATGCTGCAGGGCAAAGGCAGATGCAGCAAGTCGATGCGGGTTCGGATTATGTGACGCAGCATTCATATACCCGTTTTTTCGGGATGGATACCCTTCAAACGTTGGACTCCATTGTGGTCACTTGGCCAGGTGCCAATACCGAGACGTGGTATGCTTTGGATGCCGACACCGCGCATGTGTTGGTTCAGGGCACAGCAGGTGCAATGCCCGAGGTCCTCAACCGCGATTGCCCATGGGATGAGCAAGGGTGGCGGGTTCCTGAGCTGAGCGGTGATTTCGAGATGACTTGGAACGGTGTGCCCCTCACGTCGGACTCCGTGTGGGCGTCTGCCACCGGTGAGCAGGTGTTGGAAGCATCCTGGTGGAATGGAACCGCATCCATTCAATGGGTCTTGACAGCAAATGTGGCACCTGTAGGAGACCCTGAGTTTGAGTGCACCTACCCTGTTTGTTTTGGTGACAGTGCTGTGTTGTCTTGGTCTGCAACGGGTGCAGAAAGTGTGGTATGGATGGACTCCTTGTCGTTTCCGCTGGACACGGTTGTTCAGGTGGCCTTGGATTCCATTGCTGTTGAATGGCAGTATGGTCCTCAGTGTGTTGTGGATACTACAGTGCTGGTTGATATGCCAGAGGCGTTGACCCTGACGCTGGATTTCGTGAATCCCCTTTGCTCAGGTGGGGTTGCAGAAGTGTCTTTTGAAGCATCGGGAGGTACGCCTCCCCTGCAAGTCGATTGGAACGGTGCCGATCCGATGGCTCTGTCTGACGGGGTTTGGCCGGTGGTGGCATTGGATGCTGCGGGCTGTGCCGTGTTCGATACGGTTGCGGTTGCTGCGCCTCCCGCATTGGAAGTGGATGTGAATTGGAGTTTTCAGGGGGACTCGGATACTGTCTGGGTCGAACTTGATGTGACAGGTGGCACACCTCCATATGACGTGGTGTGGTCTGGAGGATTGGACAGTGCAGGTTGGGCGCTGGCTCCCACTTCCCTGGGTTGGGCTGTAGAAGATGCAGGAGGTTGCGTGCAATCAGGAGCTTTGGACTTAGAAATCAACAGTGTTGGTTCCCACCCTACTGGACGGCTGGGCGGCTTGCGCTGTTGGCGTGCAGGAGGAATGGTTGGCTTTGAAGGGCCTTCCATGCAGGGGCGTATCGCGCTGTACGACCTCACTGGAAGGCTGTGGTGGTCTGGCAGGTGGGCTTCGACGGACCGCATTCCTTGTGATGCCATAGGGCCGTTGATCATCCGCACATTCTTCGATGATGGAGCTGTCCGGATTTTCCTCCGCTGATTCGGAATACTGAAGCAGCAGTCCTAATTGGGCAGTTCTGCATTATTTTGACCGCATGATGGAGCAGTGGCATTGGTGGACTTTGGCATTTTTGATGTTGCTGATTGGAGAGGCTTTTGTCCCTGGCTTGGTGCTGGGGTCGCTCGCAGTGGGCGCCTTTGCAGGAGGGCTGGCGACCGTTTTTACAGATTGGTGGGAGTACCAATTTATTGCGGCCTCTGCGGGTGCCTTATTGTCGCTGTTGTTTCTGCGTCCTCTCGCTATGAGGGCTTGGTTTAGCGGTGATTCGGTATCCACTGGTGTCGACGCGTTGCCTGGCAGAACCGTGCGGATGACCCTCGCGATTGACCCTCATTCAGGAAGGGGGCGCGGGCGCATTGATGGGGACGATTGGCTGATTGAATTCCCTTCCGATTGGAAGGGTGTCCGCGCCGAAGGTGCTGCCTCAACCAATGACCCCACCAACTTTGCGGTTGGAGACCAGCTTCGTATTGTATCCGTAGAATCCAACGTGCTCATTGTCGAGCCGTTGAATTAATCTGAATTCCCCAATGATTATGGAAGGTTTCTCTTTTATTTCTATTGCCCTTTTGGTGCTCGCTATGGTGATTGTGATCCGCGGATTGCGGATCGTCAAGCAGAGTGAGGCCCTTGTCGTTGAACGCTTGGGACGCTACCGGACAACGATGACGGCGGGCATTAACATCTTGATTCCTTTTGTGGACCGTCCACGGGCGAGTGTGTGGCGTTACGCAAAAGAGGGGCCTATGGGTGAGCGTGTTGTCGCTTACAAAATGCTCGAGCGCATTGACATGCGGGAGACGGTATTTGACTTTCCCCGCCAAAGCGTCATCACCCGAGACAACGTGGTGACAGAGATCAATGCTTTGATTTATTTCCAAATCACGGACCCGGTAAAGAGTGTCTACGAAATCAGCAATCTGCCCAATGCGATAGAAAAGTTGACCCAGACGACGCTGAGAAATGTATTGGGTGAATTGGACCTCGATGAATGTTTGTCGAGCCGGGACACCATCAACACCAAGCTGCGCGCCATCCTTGACGAGGCCACCAATAAGTGGGGGGTGAAGGTGAACCGCGTTGAGCTTCAAGACATCAATCCGCCTCAGGATATTAAAGAGGCCATGGAAAAGCAAATGCGTGCTGAGCGCAGTCGCCGTGCGCAAATCATTGAGGCTGAGGGTACAAAGACCGCTGCCATCCTGGAGGCCGAGGGCCAAAAGGGCGCCGACATCAACAAGGCTGAAGGTGAGCGTCAAGCGGCCATTCTGGAGGCTGAGGGTCAGGCCAATGCCCGTCTCCAGATAGCCGCTGCAGAGGCCAAAGCCATTGGAATGGTAGCGGATGCGGTCTCAACAACAAAAGCCGACCCTACCCAATATCTCATTGCGGTGCGGTATGTCGAGGCTTTGGAAAAGATGATGGAGACCTCGAACGACAAGTCCCGTGTCGTCTTCATGCCTTACGAAGCGAGTGGCATGATGGGCAGCGTAGGGAGTATTAAAGAATTGCTCAAGGACTGATGTCAGACTTGGACTGCGTCTTTGGTGCGCTAAAAGCGGCGCACCGGCTGGACCCGGTGCCATCTTATCGTGATCGCCAGGACATTTTGACCAAAATGTTGGGCGGACTGCGCCGGCATGAGTCCGCCTTGCTTCGCGCGCTCACCCAAGACTTGGGCAAGTCAGAACCCGAGGCGCGGCTCACAGAGTTCTTCCCCATTCGTAAGGAAATTCAATACGTCCGCAAGCACTTGTCGGATTGGATGCGTCCAGACCGCCGGGCTACCCCCATTCAGCTCTTGGGCACCCGTTCAGAAATCCTAACCCAACCCAAAGGTGTGGTCCTGGTCATTGCGCCTTGGAATTTCCCGTTGTTGCTGACCATCAAGCCTTTGATTGCCGCTTTAGCAGCAGGCAATCGCGTGGTGGTGAAGCCTCCAGAACATACCCCAGAAACCTCGAAGGTGATGGCCGAGTGGCTGCGCTCTTCGTTGCCAGAAGACTGGGTTCAAGTCGTCTTGGGTGGGCCCGCTGATGCTGCGGCATTAACGGAGATGCCCTTTGACCACATTTTCTTTACTGGAGGAACGGAAACTGGCCGTAAGGTGATGCGCGCTGCAGCGGAGCATTTGACGCCGCTGACATTGGAAATGGGGGGCAAAAGCCCAGCCATCATCGACTGCACGGTGCCGCCTGCTCAGGTCGCCAAGAGGCTGGCATGGGGCAAGGCTTTGAATGCAGGGCAAGTGTGTATTGCACCAGACTATCTGTTGGTTGAGGAAGGGGCTGTAGAGCCGCTCGTATCGGCCTTGGTGAGCCGCTGGGATCAGTGCTTCACATCAGATGTCCAGTCTTCTGAGGAGTATGGTCGCATTGTCAATGACCAACAGTTTCAACGGCTTAAAGACACGTTGGAAGATGCCCTGGACAAAGGAGCCAAGCTGATTCACGGTGGCAAATGGGATGCTAAATCGCGTTTTATGGAGCCGACTATTTTGGGTGAAGTGACCATGGATATGCGGGTCATGCAGGAGGAGGTCTTTGGCCCTCTGTTGCCGGTGTTGACTTGGAAGGATCCCTCTGCTGTGGTGGACACCATCGCACAGGTCAAAGACCAGCCCTTGTCCATGTATGTTTTTAGCCGAGACAAACAGCGCAGGAGACAGTGGATGCGTGGTACGCGTTCTGGAACGGTGGGAGTCGGTGAGACGGTGGTTCAAATTGCCAATCCTGATTTGCCTTTTGGTGGTGTTCAGGCCAGTGGAATGGGCCGTTCAAACGGCAAGGCGGCGTTTGATGCCTTTTCCAATAAGCGCAGTGTGATGAGCAAGTCTTGGCCTGTCACGGCTGTCCCCCTGTCCTACCCGCCTTTTGGCCCGGCTAAATCGGCATTGGCCCGTTGGATTTCCCGCTACCTCTAATGCCCATTACTCGGCCACCTTTTGGCTTCTGAGTTATCTTTCAGCTCCGTGCTCGTACAAACCCATTTTCCCCGAAAGCTGGCACCAAGGCGGTATGATCAATACCTCGCCTCTGGCTGGTTTCGCGGCAGTGTGATGCTGTATAAAGTGGATTTGTTGTGCATCGAGTCGGGCATCTTTGGTGTGGTCAACATTCGGATGAATCTGGAACGCTTTGCCTTTAAAAGAAGCCAGCGTAAACGGATGTCCCGTTGCGACCGGGCCTTTTCGGTGAGCATAGGAACCGCAAAGCCCGATGCAGAGAAAGAAGCCTTGTACTCCTTGCACAAGGACCGGTTCAAAGGCTTCATCCACCCCACTTTAAACGAGTATTTGACGAGCGGATTTCACCAGACGGTGTTTGACACGCGAGAAATCTGCGTGTACGATGGGGACAAGTTGGTTGCGGTCAGTTACTTCGACATTGGTGAACAGTCGATGGCGAGTTTGATAGGCCTTCAACACCCGGATTACAGCCATTATGGACTCGGGATTTATACGATGCTCAAGGAAATTGAGTTTGGCCGCTCGGCTGGATTCAAGTGGTATTACCCGGGGTATGTTTTGGATCTCCCGTCTGATTTTGACTACAAGCTGTCGTTGGGAGACTTTGAATACTACACCCCTACGAAGCGATGGGGCTCCCACCATCGGTTCGATCCATCTGAAACTACAGGTGCAAGGGTGCGGAGTGCCATGGAGGCCCTGCATCAGGGCTTGTCACGCATCGGTATTGAATTTCAGGACAGGTACTACCCTTACTTCTCCTTAGGGTACATGGCACCGTGGCAAATGGAGTTTTTGACTGCGCCTCATTTTTTCGAGCTCGCCGAAGTCGAGGGCCGCAGGTTGATTGTCGGATATGAACCTGTGAAAAGGGATTACCGATTGATGGATGTGGGGCTGACGGAGGACTTCAATCATTTGGTGCGCATGGACCACAGTGCGGGGCTGGCTTCCGAAGGCACTCATTTCATGGACATGCTCCAAGTGCGCCGCCTCCTTTTCCAAACAAAGGATTTGGATGTGATGCTCCAGCATTTGGTCTCCAGAGGTTGGTCGCGCCCCGAAGACATGTCTTGAATGCCGCGTTCCTGTGCCACCTTGCAGACATGAAATTGGCTTCGTGGAACGTGAATGGCATTCGGGCCGTTGTAAAGAAGGATTTTGCCCAGTGGCTCAATGGCAGTGGCTTTGACGTGATTGGCTTGCAAGAGACCAAGGCCCAAGACGACCAGGTACGAGAGGCTTTGTTTGATTTGGGGGCAGAGTGGCATGTGCACTCCTCCAGTGCAGTCAAGAAGGGGTATTCTGGCACGGCGATTCTTTCAAAGCGTGCTCCGGTATCGGTGAGCCATGGCATTGGTGTGGAAGGCATGGACGATGAGGGGCGTGTGACGGCTGCCGACTTTGGCGACTTCCATTTTGTGACGGTTTACACGCCGAACAGTTCTTCAGGATTGAAGCGGTTGCCCTTTAGGAAGGAATGGGACGTTGCTTTTCGGGATTACCTGATGCGATTGGCAGCTGAAAAGCCGACCATTTGCTGCGGAGACTTGAATGTGGCCCATCAGCCCATTGACTTGGCACGTCCCAAGGCCAACTACAACAAGACGCCAGGCTACACTCAAGATGAAATCGACGGTATGGGAGCTTTGGTTAGCGCTGGTTTTACCGATGTGTGGCGCCATCAAAATCCCGAGCGTGTGCAGTACTCATGGTGGAGTTACCGGGGAGGCGCGCGCGAGAAGAACGTGGGCTGGAGGCTCGACTACTTTATGGCGTCTGAATCAGCACTGGATCGCTGTGGTCCTTGCGATATCCACACCGAGGTGCTCGGGTCCGACCATTGTCCGGTAGGAATGGAATTCCGATAACCTGTTGTGGCCTGCGTTTTTATGACGTGGCCCGAACCAGTCGAATCGTGCCTTGGCTGCTCTTGAAGAGGTACTGGCCTGCGTCGGGCAGTTGAAGCTTTAATGTGGACTCCACAGTGGCGCCCTTTTGAACCTCGCGTCCCCTCGCATCCAAAAGGGTCCACGCCCCAAGGGGTGCGTTGGATGATGTGATGCGCACCTGTCCTGTTCGCGATGGGTTGGGATAGGCGCTGAATGCTGGAGCAGCTTGGACGGGATCGGTGCTCACCAGGTTGACATTCATGGCCCCCACTCCTACACGCTCAGGAGTTGGGATGAACGCGCTGTACAAGGCACGGAAGCCATCAATCAGGCTGTCTCCTTCAAGTTCGAGCATGGGGGCCACCCATTTTGGAGGCAGACTCTGATACCATACTTGGCACGTGATGTCCACGTTTTGGCCGATCAGTTCACTCGGGATTTGATAGATCACCCGATCTCCACCGGTCCCCTCTTCTCCCAACGGGTCGAGGTTGAAGTTGGGGTCGTTGAGGGCGGAACCGATCACAGCAGTGGTGTCTCCTACTGGGTGGTCAGCGACAAAGCCGAGGGGAACCATGCGGTTGTCCTTGAGGTGCGCATAGGCCCGTTCGAGCAAGGTGGTGGGGTCGCCGTTCACATCGCCAAGGACCAGCTCATAAATCTGAACCTGGCTGTCGGTTGTGATGATGTCGTGGTGTGGTTCCCATGCTACTTCGAGTTGCCCCTCAATGCTGCCTGTAGCAGGGTCCCAAGCGCCTGAATGGAAGACGGTATCGCCATTGGTGGCCATGGTAAGTTCGACCCAAGCCCTGCGCGCAGGATACCCTGAAGGAAACTTGTGGCCTGCCAAATTGACGAGCTCAACTTCGACATTCATGCTGCCGCTTTCCGCGGTGCCCGTGAGGTTGAGGTTGACCTCAAGGGTTTGGTTTTCCAGCATATCGAGCGAGCGCGCGATGGTGCTGTCGAACTGCGCTTCTGTTGCAGAGAGGTCCAAGGAATCCACGTTGTTCCGCAACATGCGCAACATGTGGGTGTTTCCACCCACGAAGTAGTGCAAACCAAATGGTGAGCGGGGCTGGAGCCAAGCATAGCCAGCGGCAATGGTAACCGGCTCGTCAATGCGGGGTACATGGCACCCTTGGCATTCTATCGCATTGGGTCCTTCAGAATAGGCTGAATTGAGCCATTCATGATAGGTGGCTTGTTCAATGACGGTGGAGTCGGTGTACGCTCCTTCTAGGTCTACGCTGTTGGTGATCAAGCTGTGGCAGGCGGCACACGATTCAGATTTGGCCATGTGCTCCCCATACATGGGATAGAACCCGATGAACTGTTGCATGGGCTGGTACTGCACGGGATACTCATCTTTTCCGCCGCCATATGGACCAAAAATGGTGTCCTCTACAAAGGTCATTTCACCGCTGAATCGGGTACCGATGCCCTCTGGGTCTTGTTGGTGGCATACCGCACAGTTGACGCCGTCCAATGCCAACGAATCGGTAAGGGCTTCGAGCAAGGAGTAATATTCTGCGCCTTCATGGTGGGCAGAAAAATGGCCTACTGGGGCATGGCAGCTGGTGCATTTGTCTTCGAGGCCTGCACCGTGTGAGGGATTGGTGAGCACCTCGTGTCTCACCTTGGCCCTCCAGAATGGGTCTTTGGTGCTGTTGGCCATGATGGAACTGCGCCAATCGTCCACAACATTGACGTCGGCCCCTTCAGGCAATGGCTCCATCGGGAAGACTTGCCCGGGTATTGAAGCCAAGTCATTGGGGTCCTCTCCATGACATCCTGAACATTTCCCCGAGCCATAAAACAGGGCGTTGATGGTGTCGGGAAGCCCTCCTAGGTTGTCACTTCTGAGTGAGATCCCCAGTGCTTCATGGGCATGGATGATGGGGCGCGGTGCAAAGGCGCCCAATTGCCAAGCTGCACTGGACCCGGCGCCCAGCAGTGCCATAAAGAATAAAATATAGGCGCCCCGCATACTTCAATGATAGAAAAGACCCCGCCCGAATACCGAGCGAGGTCCTTAAAGTGAATGTGTTGTGATCAGCGCAATACGATGCGGGCGGTTGCAGTGCCCTGTTCGCTGGTTAGTTTGAGGATGTGCACGCCCTTAGGGAGTTGAGTCAGGTCTATGGTGCCCAATTCAGCGACCCCATTGGCTTGCTGGCTGAACAGAAGGCGACCAGACATGTCGGTCACCTCGCAGGTCACTGCGCCAAAACCAGTGCCGCTCCAGTGAAGTTGGAACACTCCATTGGAAGGGTTCGGGTGCAAGGAAAGTGCACCGTTGAGCACGGTCAGGTCGTCAATGCCGGATACTTCTACAGTAACGGTCACCGGGACGCGGTCAGAGGAGCATGCTACCGCTTGTGTGGCGACCGTCCAATCGTAGAAGAAGTAATAATAGTTGGTCGCGTTGCTGGGGTTGTTGACGCTGCTCGAAGTAATGGTGGCGAGTTCTCCGATCTCGAATGGGAAGGCCAAATTGCTGCCTTGTCCGTCACGCCACAGCTGCGGGTTGCCGTCAAGGCTCCGCAGGCCCAGCCCCTCACCTGCTGGTGCTTCGAGGTTCAATTGAATCACGCTCTCACCTTCGGGAACATCCACGGTGACTTGATCCAAAACGGTGCCCGCGCCATCAATGACAGCGACGGTGCGCTCCCCTTCGCTGTTGGCAAAGACTTTGACCGATTCAATCACAATGGCTTCATAAGCATCGAAGCGCAACCAATAGTTGCTGTTGTTGTGATACTGGCCCTCATCCTGAGCAGATGAACCTCCTGTGGCTACTTCTAAACCGTGGTTGATGACGTCCTCTACCCAGTAGGTGGTCGTGTTGTCCAATACGGGTGTTTCGAATGCGTTGCCAATAAAGAGTGGTGTCTCGCTGGTCTCGCTGTCGTACCAGTGGAGTTCGTTGCCGTCAAAGGAGAGGTTGGTGCTGGCAGGTGCTGGGATGCTGCTGTCGGCCACAGTGGGTGTTTCAGGAGATGCGTACACCTCTACCACGACTTCTTCTGAGGCTGTGGGCTCCGCACATTCACCATCCACAGATACAGAGTATGTTCCAGGTTCTGTGACCAGAATGGCTTGGTCCGTTGCGCCATTGCTCCATGTATATCCAGGTGCGTTGCTACACACCAAAGTGACGCTCTCACCGGTGCACAATTTGAGGTTGCCGTCGATGGATACCGTGGGCACTTCTGGTTGGTATACTTCAATGGCGACAGGGTTGGAGATGCCAACACAGCCGGCGCTGTCATAAACGAGCACAGTGAAGTTGCCGGTTTCTCCTACAGAAATGGCTTCGCCTTCTGCGCCATTGCTCCATGAATAGCTGGAGTATCCGACGGGTGCAGTGAGTGTAGAAGTTTCTCCTGGGCACAGTACAGCAGCGCCTTCTAAGGTCAAGTCAAAGGCCCCCACTTGGCAGGGTGCTTCGATGACGTTGTGATAGGTGTCGATGGCAGGATTGTCCAAAGTCACAGTGAAACCACTGGGGAAGTGTACCACTGCACTGTCGATGTAGTCTGCAGCTCCGAGGCCAAAGTGTGGATGAGCAGTACAGGTAATGCCGTAGCTCTCCCCCGCCCTGACATCGCGCAGCTGCGTTCCCCAAGGGCCGTAAATGGCCACCTGCGCGCCTACAGCGTCGCTATTGGAAATGATGCCCTGCAAGTCAAAGCAGACCCAGTGGTTGTCGTTGCCTTCGTTGACGTAGAACTGGTCGGGATTGTTGTTGTCGGGACTCACATATACGCCGCCGTAGGAGGCAATGAGGTCCATTTGACCGTCTTTACCAAAGTCTCCTGTGGCAAAGCTGAGCATGGCGTCATTGTAAGCGAAGGGCCAGTCCAGTTGATCAAAGGTTCCGTCTCCGTTGCCTTTGAAATAAAAATTGGAGCTGTTGTCGCCGGAAGTGATAAAGTCCAAGAATCCGTCGTTGTCAAAGTCCTCGAACTTGCTCTGCAAGAAGAAGCCGCTGACATCCATTCCGCTGCCCTCACTGATGTCGGTGAAGTAGCCGTTGCCATCGTTTTCCAGCAGAAACATCGACGTGCTGTGGTTGGTGACAGCAATGTCCATGTCGCCATCGTTGTCGATGTCGCCGAAGTCTGCCGTCCAGCTTTGCTCATAAAAGACCAAACCACGTTCAAGGGCTTCTTCCGTCCAGCCACCTTGGCCGTCATTGACCCACAATTGGTTGATGCGGCGCGGGTCATTTGGGTCGCTTACGAATTGGCGACACTTGGCGATGAAAAGGTCGACATCACCATCGCTGTCAAAGTCTGAAAACACCGTGCCGTAGTTGCCACTGTGATCGGTGTCAGGGTAGTCGCTAAAGTCATAGCCGGTCAATGGCATGAGCGTTTGGTCATTGAGGGGAAGCCCTCCAGTTTCGCCCTTCCACATCCGGCTCAAAGCGTCGTCATGGCAACCAAAAGCGTCGAGGACACCATCGTTGTCGAGGTCGGCCATATTGCAAGCTTGCATGAACATCTGACCATTGTCGAGATTGTCCATCTCAAAGTTGCCACCCGTGCCAATGCGCATGAGGTGCACACCATCATAGCTGCCTCCAGCAAAAATGTCTTTAATGCCGTCGTTGTCAATGTCGCCGATGCAAGCTCCCCATTGGTTGCTTGAACTGACTTCACCATAGTGCACAGGGTTGAACCCCGTCGCCGTTTGATAGAGGATGTTGACGTCTTCTCCCTGGTCGAACACCACCACGTCATCGAGTCCGTCGTTGTCGACGTCAATGAATCCGATGGGCCCTCCGCTGTTAAAGGAGCCGTTGAGCAACTCTGTGCTGAGGTTAAAAGTTTGTGCCGACACAAGCACACTGCTCATGAGCAGCATGGACAAAAAGGAAAGGCGTATTTGGTTCATCCTATAAGGTTTGCAGACGCGCAAGATACATGGAGAGGTTGCTTGCTGCAGGTGTAGGTCCATAACCTGTCATCTGCTCATAAGGTTGCGTGTAATTTTGCGTCATGGCAAATCATGGCCGGGTGGCTTTTGAAACATTGGGGTGCAAGCTGAACTTTTCGGAGAGCAGTGCCTTGGCCAATGGTCTGCTGGAGGCTGGATATGCTCGGGTGCAGATGGAAGAGGGGGCAGATGTGGTGGTGGTCAATACGTGCAGTGTGACGGACCATGCAGATGCGAAATGCCGCAACATTGTGCGGCGTGCCAAGGCGTCAAATCCTGAGTCTACTGTGGTTGTTATTGGGTGCTACGCCCAACTCAAGCCAGAAGAGATATCGGAGATTGAGGGTGTGGATTTGGTATTGGGTGCCCAAGAGAAGTTCAATTTGGCCGGGTACATTGAGCGGCGCAATGCGGTGAGTGCCGAGGCAAAGTTGCTTGGACACGGGGTGGTGCACCGTGGAGAAATTCGCGAGGTCACTGACTTTCATCCTGCGGTCAGTTCAGGCGACCGCACCCGTAGTTTTTTGAAGGTCCAAGACGGCTGTGATTACTTCTGTGCGTTTTGTACGATTCCATTGGCGCGGGGCCGTTCTCGCAGTGCCGATATCGCCACCACTTTGGTGGAAGCCCGAAAAGCCGCTGAGCAAGGTGCCAGAGAAATCGTGCTGACCGGAGTCAATATCGGCGACTTTGGCAAAGCCCAGGGTGAAGACCTGTTGGCCTTGTGCAAAGCCTTGGAGTCGGACCCCAAGTTGGCGTCGATTGAGCGTTACCGGATCAGTTCCATTGAGCCCAACCTGTTGTCCGAGGCGTTGATTGATTTCGTGGCTGACTCTCCAAAGTTTCAGCCTCACTTCCACATTCCGTTGCAAAGTGGAAGCGATCAAATTTTGTCGGCGATGCGGAGGCGTTACCGCACAGACCTCTATCGCGAGCGGGTGCTATACATCCTTGAACGCATGCCAGATGCGGCCATTGGCATTGATGTGATTGTGGGCTTTCCTGGAGAAGGCGAAGCTGAATTCCAAGAAACGGCAGCCTTCCTCGCTGATTTGCCAGCGGCGTACTTCCATGTTTTTACATACAGTGAAAGGCCCAAGACGACAGCCCTCAGGATCGATGATGTTGTCCCTGTTCCCGTGCGCAAAACCCGCAACAAGGTCTTGCGTCAAATGAGCCTCAAAAAGCAGTGGGCCCATGCGGCAAAATTTGAAGGCACTGTTCGTCCTGTACTGTTGGAGGGTGAAGTCGATGAGAATGGCCGGAGGATGGGCTATACCCCAGAGTATGTCAGGGTATCTGTGGATGGTATTGCCGATGCCTCGCCCGGAACGATTGTTCCCGTGACTTTGGGGGGAATGTCCCAAGGTCGGGTGCAAGCTCAGTTGTCGGAGTTGCTACCTTGACAGCAAATTTCTCCTGTGTATCCCAATCTGTATTTCCTGCTGCTGGACCTTTTTGGCTGGGACATTCCCGCTTTTAAGCTGGTCAACTCATTTGGATTAATGGTGGCATTGGCCTTTGTGGTGGCGGGTGCTTTGCTCAAGAGAGAATTGAAAAGAAAGGAGGCCGAGGGGCTTCTTCAGCCTACTGAAAGTCAACAGTGGGTGGGCAAAGGCGCCGGGCCTTTGGCGTGGGCTTCAAGTGCCTTTCTTGGCCTGTTGTTGGGGTGGAAGGTCACTTGGTTATTGTGGAATGCCTCTGCCCTCTTTAGTGCGGGTGGTCCTCCACAGCAGCATTTGTTTAGTGGAGATGGATACCCCTTGATGGGCGTCTTAGGTGCTGCATGTTTGGGATACCTCAGGTACCGCGAAGACATGGCGCAAAGGCTCGATACGCCGCGCCAAGAAATGGTAAAGACCCACCCTTGGGAGCGCACGGGAAACATCACTTTGTTTGCTGCTGTTGGAGGCGTTTTGGGGGCCAAGTTTTTTCATTTGCTGGAGTACCCGGAGGAGATGGTGGCTTTCTTCACGGCACCATCTCTTCAAGGCTTTTTAGGCGGCCTCACGATTTATGGAGGTCTGATTGTCGGTGGCCTCGCTGTTGCTGCCTATGGCCGGCGCCATGGCATTTCATTTTTACACTTAGCGGATGCTACAGCTCCTGGGTTGATGCTGGCGTATGGCATAGGTCGCATTGGGTGTCAAATCAGCGGAGATGGCGATTGGGGCATTCCCAATGTGAACCCCAAGCCCGATTGGTTGTCCTGGGCCCCCGATTGGGTGTGGAGCTACTCCTTCCCCAACAACGTCAATGCCGTTTTTGGACCCCGACCTGCTGGATACACCGGTAAGTTGATCACGGAGGCCGATCCATGGCCCATTTTTGAGGGCTTCGGGACATACCTCTCGCCCGGTGTTTACCCCACCTCGTTGTATGAAACCCTGATGGCGACGGTGATTTTTGCTTTCCTATGGTCCATGCGTAAGCGTTGGAAGGTGCCGGGAACGGTGTTCGCGGTCTATCTCATGCTGAATGGAATGGAGCGTTTTTGGATCGAGAAGATCAGGGTCAATGCTCCCATGGAATTCTTTGGCATGGTCATGACCCAAGCTGAGTTGATCGCTACGTTGACCTTCATCGCAGGTGGAGTCTTGGTGATTCTCTTGAATAAGGCCAGCCTATTAAAGCGGCTGGGACGGTGATGTTTGGGGCTGCTGAACTCCGCGATTTGTTGCGCGGCGCAGAGCAAGTGGTGCTCCCGGTGGGGCAATTTCTTCTGGAGCAGCGCGTGGGACCTGCCGAGATTGAAACCAAGAGCCTGAACTCCTTGGTGAGCCATGTAGATAAGACGGCGGAGGCCAGGTTGGTCAAGGGACTTTCCATAGTTCTTCCCGAAGCGGGATTTTTGGCCGAAGAAGGCACCGCAGGTGCTGCGGGTGGCACCCGTTATCGTTGGGTCATCGACCCCTTGGATGGCACCACCAATTTGATTCATGGCTTGCCGGTTTTTTGTGTGTCTGTGGCCCTTGTGGATGGTGATGAACCCGTTGTGGCCATCGTTTATGACCCCAACCGCCAAGAGTGCTTCACTGCGTTTAAAGGTGGAGGAGCGTTTCTGAATGGGCGCCCGATTCATTGCTCAGACCGCAAGACGTTGGACGCCTGCTTGGTGGCGACAGGTTTTCCCCATTGGGACTTTACGCGCATGCCGGCCTATTTGGAGGCATTGACTGCATTTGCACAAGGCACCCGTGGTCTTCGGCGAATGGGGTCGGCTGCGATTGACCTGGCCTATGTAGCCTGCGGCAGGTTCGATGCGTTTTTTGAATACAGTCTGCAGCCGTGGGACATTGCCGCGGGATTGTTGCTGGTCACCGAAGCGGGTGGCTTGACCACGGACTTTGGTGGCACCCACAACCCCACTGGTTTACTGTCGGGTCACGAGGTGCTTGCGGCGGCGCCAGGTATTGCACACGCGGCCACTTCGGTGACCAATCGGTGCTTCCGTTAAACTTGCAGAGAATGGGTGCGTTTAACGCAGGAAGGCATGTTAAACAGGTCCCATCCACTTTCTTCTGAAGCTCCAGACTTTTCTGAGTGGATGCGCATGAACTATGGGTTGGTGCTGGCTCAGGCCCGTCGAATGCTCCTTGTACGCGAGGATGCGGAGGACACTGCTCAGCAGGTTTTTGTAAAGGCTTGGAAGGCTTGGCATGGGTTTTCGGGCAATGAGATGCAACGAAAGGCATGGTTGCTCAGGATTGCGCGCAATGCCATAATAGATGCAGCCAGAAAGCGAAAGTTGCGTCGGATGCAGCCATTGGATGACGTGTTGCAGGAGCGCACTGCGGCCGTCATGACCGACCAAGACTTTGAAGGCGATCAAATTTTGGCCATGCTCCATGCTGCAGTTTCAACCTTGCCTCCAAAGCAACGCTGGGTGTTCCAAGCCCGCTATTTTGATGGGCGGCCTTATGCGGAGTTGTCCTTGGAGACGGGGACTTCGGAAGGCGCTTTGAAGGCTTCATACCACCACGCAAAAAAGAAGGTTGAAGACATCATTCTGGTGAAAGCCAATGTGTGAATCGGCCCTGAGATTAAACCTTCAGAAAGCCCCCCCGTTTTTAGGATGATGACCCCAGATGACAACAGGTTAGTCGGCCATGACGACGGATTTCGAGTTTCTGATGAAGCGGTCGAACGCGCAGTGGCTCATGTGATGTCCGTACCTCAAGGGTCTCATGTGTTCCGGTTGCATTCCGTTTGGCCCATCGCAGCGGCGATCGCCCTTGTACTGGGTATGGGCGTATTTCTAAGTGATGCTATAAAGCCGGAGCCATGCGTCACATTCGCTTGTCAAATCGAGGCCTTGTCCGACGAAGAGTTCGGCGCCATGATGGACTTGATGGAGGAGGATGTCCTCATAAAACTTGATGAAGAGTCTTGGCCCACCCTGTATTGATTTCTAAAAAATGAACACCCCAATGAACATGGTCCACTGTCTGTCCTGTGTGCTCTTGTCCGCAGGCCTCATATTTCCTTCAGGGCTCATGGCCCAAACTGACCCGCCAACGGAGAATCGGGATCGCCAGGTGTTGCGTCAACGCATGGAAGTCTTGGCTGTTGGTTTTATGACTGAAGAGTTGGAGCTGGATGCGGAAACCGCTCAGGTGTTTTGGCCCATTTTCAATGCGCACAAGGAAAAGATGTGGGCGCTGAAAGACCGAAAGGATGAGGCCAGAATTGCCATGGCCTTTTTTGATGATCAAGACTTGACAGCGTTCAATGAACTTCTCGCAGAACGGGAAAGTGTGGAATTAGAGGAGGCCAGCCTGCGCGCGGGTTTTCTGCGTGAAATGGCCGCGGTATTCGACCCGCAATTTGCCATTCGGTGCATTGATGCCCAAAAGGCGTTTGAACGTGAGATGCGCGCGAGATTCCAAGAAAGAATGTCGAAAGAGGACAGGCGTGCCCTCGGTAAAATGGGCCGTGGGCCTGGCCGTCAAAAGCCCCGTTGAATTAGTCCTCTCCGTTCGGTCGGAATGTCAGGCAGACGCCATTGACACAGTGTCGCGTTCCCGTTTCGGTGGGTCCGTCTGGAAACACATGTCCCAAGTGGGAGTCACAGGTTGAGCAGCGAATTTCAACCCTGACCATGCCATGGCTGACGTCTCGGATTCTCGTGACCTTATCGGTGAAGACCTCTCGGTCAAAACTGGGCCATCCGCACCCCGCGTCGAATTTGGCCTCGCCAGAATACAAGGCTGTGTCGCACACTTTACAGTGATAGGTTCCCTTGCGGCTCTCGCCATTTAGTGCACTGGTGAATGGCCGCTCAGTTCCATTTCTTCGCAGCACCCTGAACGCCTCGGGGCTTAACTTTTTTGCCAATTCGGCATCGTCAAATTCCTGGTCCATTGCTTGAAAAAGAGGGGTTGGGTTCAACCTGTTGGTCCACCACTTTTTTGACCTCCTTTGTGGCCGCCTCCTTCACCTTTGCGGTGGTTTCGGTTTTTGTTGCGGTTGCCTCTGGGCTTGTCTCCATCGCGCTGCGGGCGTCCACCACCTGAGCGGCCTCCGCCATGGCGGTTTCCTCCCCTTCCGCCTCCGTGGCGTCCACCACCTCCACCGCCACGTCCACCGCGGTGTGACGGGGCATTGGGGTCGTATTTGGGGCCTTCACCAAGCTCTGCGGGGAGAGGCTCCTTGCGGACCTCCATTTGAATGAGCTTCTCAATCTTGGAGAAGTTGCGCATTTCCCCAGGAGTAATGAGCGTGATGCCGATTCCCCCGCGTCCAGCGCGCGCTGTGCGGCCGATCCTGTGCACATAATCCTCCTCATTGGGCGGAACATCATAGTTGATGACCATCTCAATGTTGTCGATGTCGATGCCCCGGCTCACCACGTCTGTGGCTACGAGTACATGGATTTTTCGATTCCGGAAACGCCGCATCACGTCTTCCCTGTCCTTTTGGTCCAGGTCAGAACTGATGGAGCCTACGTTCAATCCAGCTTTGGACAATGAGCGGGCAATAATGGAGATCGACCGTTTCCGGCTAGAAAAGACGATTACGGACTCGAGTCCGCGGTCTTTGAGTAAGCTGACCAGGAGTTTGGGCTTCTGGTCGTCGTGCACAGGGTACGCCACCTGCATGACTTTTTCGGCAGGACGTGAAAGGGCTATTTGCACCGTCACAGGGTCCTTGAGCATGGTGTTGGCCAGCTTGCTGATGCGCTCAGGCATGGTCGCGCTGTACAACAACGTCTGCCTGTTCGGATTGCAGTGTTCCGTGATGCGGTTGATGTCACCGAGGAAGCCCATGTCCAGCATGCGGTCGGCTTCGTCGAGAATGAGAACATCAATTTTGGACAGGTCGACATAGCCCAAGTTCATGTGGCTCAGCATTCGGCCAGGCGTCACGATGGCAATGTCGACCCCTGTGGTCAGGGCGTTCTTTTCGCGGTCAAAATCGCTGCCGCTCCCTCCACCATAAATGGCGACGCTAGAAGTGCCCGAGAAATAACCGAACCCTTCGCAAGCCTGGTCGATTTGCAATGCCAATTCTCGGGTTGGCGTGATGATGAGGCACTTAATGTGGTCTCCTCCCCCCGACTCGTAGATGTTGTGCATGGTTGGCAGCAAAAAAGCTGCCGTCTTGCCGGTTCCAGTTTGTGCGATGCCAATGACATCTTTCCCCTCCGTGGTGGGGGGTATGGCCAACGATTGGATGGGTGTTGCCATTTCAAATCCCATGGCGTCCAGTCCATCTTGGACGGCATCACACAGGGGCAGCTCCCTAAAGGGAACTTTTTTGGGTTCTTCGGAGGCGCCTTCCTCCGGTGATTCTTCTTTTGCGTCCCCGGTCGGCGCATCCGGCGCCTTGGCTTCTTGATGGCCCGTATTGGGCTGGGACGCATCTTGTTCCGCCAACGAATCGTTGGCCTCGTGCGTGTCTATCATGTATGTAATAATCGCCTCTTAGGCGTCTGAGACAAATGTCGGGCAGGATGCTGTGGCTCCGACACAGCATCAAATATTCGATCCAGCGCAACCTTAAGCGTCTTCACGGGTTAACTTACAGACGACTTCAATGCGCTCTCTTTCCGTTCAATTCTCTTTGGTTGTGGCCATGCTGTTTTTAGCATGCGGGTCCGCGCTTGCCACTCACATTGTGGGAGGTGAAATCAGCTATGAGGATTTGGGTGAAGGCAACTACCGTGTGCGTCTGGTGGTGTACCGCGATTGTGGCCCAGCCAACCAGAATGGCACCGGATTTGACGATCAGGCATCTGTGGGCATATTCAACGGAAATGGGGCTTTGGTCAACGTGCTGAACATTCCGCTTGCGTTCCAAAACGTGAGCAATGTGCCCGTGGCTTTGGAGAACCCTTGTGGAACCCCTCCCCCTTCTGTGTGTGTGGAGCAAGCGGTTTACGAACAGGTTGTTTTTATAGGGGAATCTGTCAATGGGTTTACCCTGAGCTACCAGCGTTGTTGCCGCAATCCGTCGATTGTGAACTTGACCAACCCCGACGATGCCGGGGCAACTTTTACCACTCAAATTCCGGGGACAGCGTTGACCCAAGCCCCCAACAGCAGTCCTGTTTTTAACAGCTTGCCTCCTGTTGCATTGTGCGCGGGCTTTGATTTCTTCTTCGATCACAGTGCCACGGATTTAGATGGTGACAGCTTGGCCTACACGTTTTGTTCGCCCATGTTTGGGGGGTCGCCCAATGCGCCCGCTCCCAATCCGCCGAACGGTCCCCCCTACACTCCTGTCAATTGGGCGCCAGGCTATTCAGCTGCCGCTCCTTTAGATGGGGATCCGCCATTGGCGATTGATCCAGTGACGGGCTTTATTACTGGAATGCCGAATGCTGCTGGCCAGTATGTGATTGGTATTTGTGTAGAGGAATGGCGCGATGGGGTTTTGCTCAGCACATCCAATCGTGACTTTCAGTTCAACGTGACGGTGTGTGACCCGAACATTTCATCGCTTGTGGCCAACCAGACGGGGGACCAGCTCTGCATTGGGGAGACGATTGAATTTCAGCAGTACAGCATCAACGCAACGTTTTTCCTGTGGGACTTTGGCGTGCCTGGTATTGCGTCGGACACTTCGAATTTGGAATCGCCTTCGTATACCTTTCCGGAGCCTGGCATCTATGATGTCATGCTTGTAGCCAATCCCGGTTGGCCGTGTGCAGACACCTCTTTTTCAATTTACGAGGTCTTTGAGCCGGTAGAACCTGAATTGGTGATCACGGGGTTCGATTGTCCATCGGGCACGCCCGTTTATGATTTTGGAACCGTAGACGACTACCCTGACGCCTCGTTTCAATGGGAGTTTGGAGCATTGGCGTCCAGCGGCATTTCCGATTTGGAGGCGCCAGAGGGAATCGGTTTTCCAACCCCATATGATGTTGAGGCTGAATTGACTGTGGTCCAAAATGGTTGCGTTGGATCGGGTGTCCTGGATTGGACACCACCAGATCCGCCCCAGGCTGCGATTGGGGCTCAAGAGGACTTCTGTACGGGCTTCTCTTTGTCTTTCGACAACAACAGTACCAATGCCCTCGCCTACACCTGGGAATTTGGTGAGCCAGGGAACGGCGATGTGTCTTTTGATGCCTTTCCTACTTGGACCTACAGTGGGCCTGGTACGTATGAAGTGGAGTTGACCGCTCAAGGGGATTACCATTGTCCCGACACTGATGTGGCCATTTTTGAGGTCGCTTGGTTGTTGGAGCCATTCATTGAAACCCCAGAACCGGAATGCTTCGAAGAGCACAGCTTCAATTTTGAGGCCATCGGTGTTTCCGACCCGAGTGCCACCTTTGAATGGAACTACACCCCGGGAAACAGCACCATAGAAGCAGGTCCGCTGCTGCAGGGTGTTTCTTTCCCCGCCCCGGGAACCTACACCGTTGAGGTCGTAGTGACGGCCGAGGGTTGTGAGCGGGATTTTGAAACGGAAGTCGAGGTGCTGTTCGATCCCTCCGTGGCCTTTGATGGGGGGCCAGTGTCTGGTTGTCCTCCGCTTCCTGTCAGTTTCGAGAACTATTCGCAAACTGAAACAGCGGCCACCTACGTCTGGAATTTCGGTGACGGAAACACTTCGACGGCTCCCTACCCCAACCATGTTTATGCGCTGCCAGGCAATTACACGGTGACATTGGAAATGAGCACCGGAGGTTACTGTGTGCAAGACTTGGCGACGACCCAAACCGCTTTTGTAGAGGTGCACCCGGTCCCAACGGCGGGTTTCTCCATAGAGCCTTCACTGGTCGACATTTTGGAGCCCATGGTTCAGGTCGAGGACCTGAGCATGGGTGCCGTTCAGCACTACTACAACTTCGGGGATGGTGGATCTTCCACAGACCCCAGTGGTCCCTACATCTACCAGGGTGCTGGCGCTTTTGATGTGACCCAAACGGTGATCAACGAATACGGATGCACTGCCACGGCCCAAGGTCAGGTAGGGGTCAATGGGACGCTGTTTTACGCCCCCAATTCATTCACACCCAATAACGACGGTGTCAACGACATCTGGAAGCCCACTGCCACAGGTCTCGCCGCCTATAAATGCAAGGTCTACAACCGTTGGGGTGAGGTGGTTTTTGAAACCACAGATCCCCAGATGGGCTGGCCAGGAAACGTCAAAGGGAGCGACTATTATGCTCCAGATGGCATCTACTTGTACGACGTGTATTTGGAGGATCAATTGAGGATTCCATTCACGTATTCCGGTCAAATTCAGGTCGTCAGGTAAGGGCCTGTTTGATTCTGCTTACCTTTTCGACAATAATTCGGAAAGATGGAAGGGGAACGCAACCAATCGAACTGGGGACGGAATGACCGTCGTGAGGAGGATGTACACACTGTTGCCGTTAAAGCGGGTAAGCGGACGTACTTTTTTGATATTCGGGCCACCCGAGCAAAAGATCTTTATCTGACCATTACTGAAAGCAAGCGTCAGACGAATGCTTCTGGTGAGGTGAGCTACAGTAAGCACAAGTTGTTCCTATACAAGGAAGACTTCGAGAAGTTCCACGAAGGCCTGCGCGATTCTTTGGAGAAGATTGCGGAGTTGCAAGGCACCGATGGCTTTCAATCGGGCGAGCCCAATGGCCCTGCAGCGAACACCGACAGTCAGGAGGACAGCGGTGACGTTCGCTTCGAAGATTTATAAGGACACCATTCCTCATTGCGGTGGGGTTTCGTGTGGATAATTCTTGGACTTTTCAGGCTCCAGTCGCGGTTATCTTTGAGATTCACCGTCATGGAACTGACCTACCTCGGACATAGTTGTTTTCTGCTGGTTTCAGGCGGATTGCGTGTTTTGATCGACCCGTTCATTTCGCCCAATCCGTTGGCTGAGGAGGTCTCTCTGGAGGGCCTTTCCCCTACCCATGTCTTGTTGACCCACGGTCATGAAGATCACGTAGCCGATGCGGAGATTGTCTTGAAGCGTTCAGGGGCTCAACTTGTAGCACCTTACGAGGTGGCCATGTGGTTTGGGGCCAAAGGGGTTGAAGATGTCGTGCCGGTCAATCCTGGTGGCCATCTTCAGCTCGAATCTGGAGGCCATGCAGCGGGTGTGCGTGTGGTCGGAGCAGTGCACTCCTCTACCCTTCCCGATGGGAAACCGGGCGGCGTCCCCTGCGGATTTGTCCTCGACTTCGATGGAGTGAGGGTGTACCATGCGGGCGACACTGATCTTTCCATGGAAATGGAACTGATTGGTAGGATGTGGACGCCTGACTGGGCACTACTTCCCATTGGTGGGACGTTCACCATGGGGTACGCCGATGTTCCAGCGGCGATGGACATGTTGCGCTGCCGCCAGGTGGTGGGCATGCATTATGATACTTTCCCTCCCATCGCCATCGATCGGGAGGCTGCCCTCGGCACCGTTCGGGATGCGGGAGGAGAACTGCACTTGCCTGCCATAGGGTCGGTGCTTGAAACAGTGAATTGAAATGGGTAAGATTATCGCCATAGCGAACCAGAAAGGAGGTGTGGGAAAGACCACTACAGCAATTAACCTCGGTGCAAGCCTTGGTGCGCTTGAGTACAGGACTTTGCTTGTCGACGCCGATCCTCAAGCGAATTCAAGTTCAGGGGTGGGTGTTGACCCGAAGTCTGTGGACAATGGCACCTATCAGTGCTTGATCAATGGAACGGAGGCACGGACCGCTATTGTGGAAACCGGCAACCCGAATTTGTGGTTGCTGCCTTCTCACATTGACCTGGTTGGTGCAGAGATTGAGTTGATCAACGAGGCCGAGCGTGAGTTTCGCCTGCGCAAGGCCTTGGAGCCATTGAAAGATGACTTTGACTTCATCCTCATCGACTGCTCTCCTTCATTGGGCTTGATCACATTGAATGCATTGTCAGCGGCTGATTCGGTGGTCATTCCGGTCCAATGCGAGTACTTCGCTCTGGAAGGTTTGGGCAAGCTGCTCAATACGATCAAAATCGTTCAAGGAGGACTCAATGAGAACCTCAACATCGAGGGGATCTTGCTGACCATGTACGACACCCGTCTGCGTCTGTCCAACCAGGTGGTAGAAGAAGTAAGGATGCATTTCCGCGAGATGGTGTTCGACACCCTCATTCACCGGAATACCCGTCTGGGTGAGGCGCCGAGCCATGGTGAAACCATTGTGATGCACGACGCCTCTTGTAAAGGGGCCATCAATTACCTCAACCTGGCCAGGGAGATTCTTCAGAAGAACGACCTCACCAAGTTGCCCAATGCCGAGAAGTTCCTCAATGAGGATGCCAGCATGACAGCAGCTGAGCCGGGAGAAGCTCCTGTGGGCCTCAACTGATTCTGTTAGGGTATGGCTAAAAAGTCAAAGAAGCCGGCACTGGGAAGGGGTTTGGGCGCACTGTTACAGGCCCAACAAGCCGAACAGTCCGAGTTGTCTCAACCAGCAGAAGCTGTAGAAGCAAAGCAGTCTGGTGAGCCTGCTGTGGACATGGCGGGCCGTGTGGCCCTCTTGCCGATTTCGGCGATAGAGGCCAATCCCGATCAGCCCCGACGCACTTTTGAACCCTTTGCGCTGAATGAATTGGCGGAGAGCATCAAGACGTTGGGCATTATCCAGCCTTTGACCGTTCGCCGTTTGAGCGCTGCCAAGTATCAGCTCATTTCAGGTGAACGCCGCTTTCGTGCTTCTCAACTTGCAGACTTGGAACAGGTCCCCGCCTATGTGCGTGAGGCCAACGATCAGGAAATGCTCGAAATGGCTTTGGTCGAGAACATCCAACGTGAAGACTTGGATGCCATCGAGGTGGCCATCAGTTTTCGCCGTTTGATGGAAGAGTGCTCTTTGACACAAGAAGAGTTGGCATCAAGGGTGGGGAAACAGCGTTCTACGATTTCCAATTACATCCGCCTCTTGGGCTTGCCCGCTTTGGTGCAGCAATCTGTTGCTGCGGGCCATCTGAGTTTTGGCCACGCCCGCGTTCTGGCAGGGTTACAAGAAATCAAGAACCAAAAGGCCCTGTATCAGCGCATTATTGCGAAAGGGCTCAACGTCCGTCAAACAGAACGGGAGGCCAGTGAAATGCTGGGCAGAAAGCCCTCGAAGAAGATTGTCAAGGGTGCGGCATTGAGCTTGCAGATGCAAACCATGCGCGCGCACTTGCGCAGCCGTTTTTCGGGCCGCACCTTGGATGTCAAGGCCCGCGAAGACGGGGCTGGTCGCGTGGAGCTGTACTTCCAGAATGCAGACGACCTGCAGCATTTGCTGGACGAATTGGGGGCCCGTTGATGGGACGCCTCAGCGTTTTATGGCTGTCTTTGATGTGCTGGGTGGCTTCGCCCGCGATGGCGCAGTTAGAAGAAACCCAAGAGGAGCGAGAATTTCGCATTGGGAGAACGACTTGGCACAGCGCTGTAGTTCCGGGTTGGGGGCAGTTGGACAACAAGAAATGGTGGAAGGTTCCCTTGGTCTATGGAGGCTTGGGCGCTGCCGGCTACTTTATACAGACTGAAGGGGACCTGTATCGCGGTTACCGCGATGGCTACCTGGCGCTTACCGATGACGACCCCACCACGCTGTATCCAACGGAGTACGATGTGCAGACCGTAAGAGATTTGCGTGATTTTCACCGTTCCAATTTTGAGCAGTCCATTTTGGTTTTTGCCTTGATTTGGGGCGCTCAGGTAGTGGACGCCCACGTAGATGCCCACTTGCTGGGTTTTGATGTGAGTGAAGATTTAGGTTGGGTGCCCGGCGCAGGCCCCACTTTCGGGATCAAGTTGTCTCGGACGTTTGTTCCGCGCAGAATACACAGGGCGCGATGACAGACCATGCCACACAGGGCCTCCGCATTTTGATCATCGGACGCGGAAGAATGGGGTCAGCTGTGCAAGAAGCTGCGTTGAGGAGCGGCCACCTTGTAGCAGGGGTTATGGGCCGATCGGAAATGGCGGATTCTACATGGCCCAAGGCGGATGTAGCGGTTGAATTCACGGCCCCAGACAGTGCTGTAGATGTAATCGCGGCATGCCGTCAGCGGATGTTGCCTCTGGTGAGCGGTACCACAGGTTGGGCAGTCCATGCGGATGAAGTGCAGGCTGCTTCGGTCGAAGCAGGCCACCCCCTCTTGTGGGCACCGAACTTCTCAAAAGGGGTCTACCTCTTTCGGAAGGCCTTGAAAGGCGCAGCGCAAGCGATGGAGGGCCATGCAGAGTTTGTCCCATCGGTCCATGAAGTGCACCACACAGGCAAGTTGGATGCGCCCAGCGGCACTGCGCATGCGATTGGGGAAGACATGTCTCAGTTGGGCTGGCCCGATGTGCCGATAACGGCGCAGCGTTTGTCAGGTGTGCCGGGAACACACGAAGTGGAATGGCGCAGTGAGATCGACAGCATCTCGTTGATTCACAGTGCGCAAAACAGGAGTGGTTTTGCCCAAGGGGCCATAGAGGCTGCGGAATGGCTCAGCCGGCACACAGGTCCCTGCCACAAAATTTTCGGTATGAGCGACGTTTGGGGCTGATATTGCACTTCGAACACCGTGTTCTCTACTGTCCCATGAGCCTCTCTCTGATCGCACTGCTTGCCCTTCCATTGTTTCACATGGTCACCTTGCCGAGGTTGTTCTCTCGGGCGGGACTGACCAGTTGGCATGGGTACATTCCAGGACTGAATTATTGGGTGTTGCTCGGTATGCTCAAGAGACCAAAAGTGTGGATGTTGCCACTCTTGTTTCCGGGTCCAAACCTTTTGATGGCGACCATTTTGCATGTGGAAATCGGCATTGCATTCGGGAAGCGTTCTACTCCCTTGCAGTGGCTTTTCGGTGCCCTTCCTTGGGGGGCACTGCCTTGGCTGGCCTTTGCAGACGATGCTGCTTTTTTAGGGCCTCGCGATTGGACCAATGTCAAAAAGACATGGCGGCGTGAATGGTCCGAGGCGATTCTCTGGGCCACCGTTGTCGCTTCTTTGATTCGTGGGTATGTCTTCGAGGCGTTTCAGATTCCAACAGCCTCCATGGAGGACAGCATGCTCGTGGGCGATTACCTCGTGGTGAGCAAGATGAGTTATGGCGCCAAACTGCCTGAGACTCCGCTTTCGCTTCCCTTCGTGCACAATGCGATTCCCAAAACTGCTCTGAAGAACAGCTATTTGGAATGGGTGAAGCTCCCCTATCAGCGGCTTCCAGGTTTTGGCTCAGTGGACCGCTACGATGCCGTGGTGTTCAACTTTCCCAATGGAGATTCGATTGTGGTGGATGCCTATCTGGCGGGACACGATTACCATGCTTTGATCCGCCAGCGTGCCATGGGCTTTGCTGGCGGGGATCCCGTCGCCTACGAAGCTGACCGCGGTCGTTTCAATGACATGGCGCGCAAGGATTGGCGCCGTACCCATGGCATCAAGCCCCGTCCAGTCGACAAAAAAGAACACTATGTCAAACGCTGCGTTGGCTTGCCCGGTGAGGACCTGGCCATTGTAGACCGCAAGTTGATCATCGATGGTCAAGAAGTGGCTTCTCCTCCTGGTTTGCAGTTCAATTATTTGGTGCGGCTCAAGCGCGAAGCGGATCTGCGCATCATTCGTGAGCGCTTGGGGTTGACCGACATCGACATTCAAGGCAAGGGTGGCGGAGGCACTTACTTCATGGCCCTTCGAGAGGATGAGGCGGCATTGCTCGAATCGCAGGATATGGTGGCCGAAATCAAACTGTTTGACTCCACTTCGCGCCGGGGCACTTTGGATATGTATCCCAACACCAACAAGTTTGACTTTGCGACGTGGGACTTGGACAACTATGGTCCTATTCACCTGCCAGAGGCGGGCGAAACTGTGGACTTGACTCCCCGCAATGTGATGCTCTACAAAAGGGTGATCACGGCCTACGAAGGCCACACTTTGGAGGAGCGGGACGGTGTTGTTCTGCTCGATGGCGCACCGGCTTCAACGTACACGTTTGCCCAAGGCTATTATTGGCTCATGGGAGACAATCGGCACTCTTCTGCTGACAGCCGCTATTGGGGCTTTGTGCCCGAAGATCACGTGGTGGGCAAGGCCTCCTTTACTTGGTTCAGCAAAATGAATGTGGAACAGCATGGGGAGTCGGGCGTTCGCTGGGACCGCATGTTCAAATCGGTGAAGTGAAGCCGGGGTTGCACCGTCTTCCCTTGTGCCCCTTCCCTCCTGTTCCATGGTGGGGCGCTGCGATGTCCGGTGGCGCTCGGCTTGACGGTTTAGAGCATTATCCCAAGCGCACCTTTCGCAACCGTTTTACTTTGATGCAATCGACGGGAACATTGGAGCTCTCCCTGCCTGTGGAAAAGCGCGGAGGCCGACCACGTTCCCAAGACGAGACCATGCGGATCACCGGCGAACCCGATCGCAAAGCGTGGCAAGCCGTGAGAACGGCTTACGGGCGGGCTCCTTTCTTTGAGGAGATGGAAGAAGAGCTCGAGGCCCTGTTTAAGAATGGTCCTGGATCGCTCGGGGGATGGAACCGGGCCACCATGCAGTGGGCGGCAACGTGGTTGGGTATATCCGTGCCTTCTGATGTCACTCCCGCAGAATATGCTGAGTCAACGGAAACTTCGATGATGTCTTTGATGGCGTCTGCGGTTGTCTTTTCCGACGTGAGTTGGTCGCATGTTTGGCATGACCGACAGCCGCACATTCCCTTTTTAAGCTTGGGAATTTTGGATCTGATCCTTCACCTCGGACCGAGCGCTGGAACCGCCATTAAGCCGATTCCACTGAGTGGATCTCCGCGTCCAGGATCACGTCCAGAATGACAATCCGGGCTTCCTCAACGAGGTAGTAGATCCTGTGGTTGTGCGCTAAGATGCTGCGAACGTCACCAAACTTGTCGTCGAATCGTGCTTTGCGTGAGCCGTTCGGGGCGGCATTTCTGCCCAGAGAGCGGATCACAGAGAGCATTTCGTCTTTGGATTTTTCGGCCCCAATCAGGGAGGCGCCCTGCAGGTGATGAATGATGCGCTCCATGGCGGTCGCAGCGCGGTCAGCAATGATGACGGATTTGTTCACGGGCACAAGATCGCCATGCGCGCACAAAGGCGCTCATAAATCGGCATGGGATTGGAAAAGAGCAGTGGCCCCGGCCCCTACTTTTGAACCATGGAGAATGTCATGACGACCTTGGCCAAGACGCCGCTCTATGATGTGCACATTGCGGCAGGTGCAAAGATGGTCCCCTTTGCAGGGTTCGAAATGCCCGTTCAGTATGCTGGACTGCGCGCTGAACACGATGCCGTTCGCAAGGCGGCAGGATTGTTTGATGTCAGTCATATGGGAGAGTTGTGGTTTTCGGGTCCGGGAGCCTATGGCTACTTGCAGGAACTGTTGGCTGGCAACTTAGACAAGGCCGCGCCTGGCCGCGCTCTATATACATGCTTGCTCAACGATGAAGGGGGCATCGTGGAAGACCTGCTGGTATACGGGTATGAGGACCGCTACATGCTTGTGGTCAACGCGGCCAACCGTCCACAGGTGGTTTCCATCATTGAAGACACCTTGCCCGAAGGGGTTCATTTTGAGGACCTCAGCGATCAAACGGCGCTCCTCGCTTTGCAAGGGCCCCATTCCGATCTCGTGATGAAGGCGGCCGGGGTAGACCTGACAGACTTAAAGTACTATCATCACCGCACTGTGCTCATGAGCGGAGCCGAGGTGATTGTTGGAGCAACGGGGTATACAGGGGAACGCGGCTTCGAGCTTTATGTGCCCCATGCAGCCGCAGGGGACATTTGGAGTTTGTTGATGGAGGCTGGAGCACCCCATGGACTGCATCCATGTGGACTTGGTGCCCGAGACACCTTGCGCCTCGAGAAAGGATTTTGCTTGCATGGAAACGACATCGGTCCCCATTGCAATCCTGTGGAGGCAGGGCTGTCATGGACGGTGGGATGGAAAACGGAGTTCCGAGGAAAGCACGCCGTGGCAGCAGTGAAGGAAAACGGGCCCACACGGAGGCTTGTGGGTTTTACCCTGACTGAGCGCGGTATTCCGCGCAAGGACTATGAGATTGTAGATGCCGAAGGGAACAACATTGGAACCGTGACCAGTGGGACACAGTCTCCTTCACTTGGTGAGGCCATTGGCATGGGCTATGTTGCTGCAGATTGGACGGCCAAGGGGTCGAACATCTTCATTTCCATTCGCGGAAAGTCCATTGCGGCTACCGTGACGGGGATTCCTTTCCTTTGAACCCTCCACACCGCAGACACCATGAATAAACCGAGCCATCCATCAGAGCGCCCAGAGCGCCGAGTGGAAGTGTGTTTTTCGCCAGGCAAGTTTGACCTCTACAAGGACGAGTTTCAGACTTGTGTGGTCATTGACGTTTTGCGGGCCACTTCAGCCATCTGCACCGGATTGGCCCACGGTGTTGACCGGATTATTCCGGTGCCTACGGTAGAGGAAGCGCGGGCTTTGCAAGCAGAGGGCTGCATTGCTGCCGCTGAGCGGAATGGACAAATTGTAGAGGGTTTTGACTTTGGAAACTCTCCCCGATCCTATATGGATGGTGCACTCAAAGGCAAAACGGTGGCATTGACAACCACCAATGGGACCAAGGCCATTGACATCGCGCGTGGAATGCCTCAAGTGGCCATTGGAAGCATCAACAATTTGGACGCAATCTGCACTTGGCTCATGCAGCAGCCAGGCCATGTGTTGTTGCTCTGTTCAGGTTGGAAAGACAAGTTCAACTTGGAAGACACGGTGTGCGCAGGGGCCATTGCGGACAACTTGATTGACATTGCGCGCTACCGCAGCGTTGAAGACAGCACGATTGCGGCCAAGCACCTTTACCTCGGTGTGCGTGGAAACATCTTCTCTTTTCTAAAGGCCTCTTCTCACCGGCGCCGTTTGCGCAATTTGAATTTGGGAGAGGACATCAAGTATTGTCTCACGCCCAATACGGTCAACATTGTTCCTGTTCTGCATGAGGGGGCTTTGGTGGACTCCCGTCGAGTAAAGGATGGGGTGCTCATGGATGTGGTGGACTGAAAGGGTTAAATTCTGGGCGGGCCTTGTCATCCTATGTGGCATGTGCGGTGCCTGGGGGTTTCCGGTACACCGTCACATTAACCGTTCGGCGACCGAAGCCTTGCCCGAGCCCTTAAGGGGTTGGCTGATGTGCGAAGTCGAGTGGCTTTCTGCCCATGCTACGGACGCCGATAAGCGGAAGCATACGGTTGAGCGGGAGGCGCCACGGCATTACTTGGATGGTGATGCTCCGGCCTTGGCTTGTTTGGACAGTTTGGGCGATGCGCCTTGGTTTGGTCGGGCGGCTGAGGCCTGTGGCGAGGATACCTTGTGGGAATATGGGGTTTTGCCTTGGCAGATCGGTTGGTCGTATGCACAGCTTGTTCAGGCTTTTGACAGCTTGGATCGTCCTGCCGTTTTGAGGCATGCCACCGACCTTGGGCATTATGTGGCGGATGCCCATGTGCCCCTGCACACCACGCTCAACTACAATGGTCAGCTCACGGGTCAAGATGGCATTCACAGTGTGTGGGAAACCCGTTTGCCCGCTTTGTATGGTGGGGGCTACGATCTTGTGGTGAGCGATGTCCAGTATATCCATAACGTTCATGAATGGGCATGGCAGGCCTTGGCTCACAGCCATACACTGGTGCCTGCAGTGCTGGAAGAAGAACGGAGGGCTTCACTCGAACATGGGGAGGGTTTGGTGCGAGAAGAGCGTGGAGGTGTGGTGCAATTGCAGCAAGACCAGCAGTGGTGTGCGGCTTACCATGAGGGCATGAATGGGATGGTGGAATCCCAATGGAGGGCTGCCATTCAAGGGGTTTCTTCACTGTGGTTCAGTGCTTGGATCGATGCAGGCCAGCCGGATTTGACCGAGGTGTTTGAACCCACTCGGGCACCGTGGTGGAGGCGTGGGTTGCAACGTCTGCGTTTTGGCAAGCAAATCCAAAGGCCTCCGGTACCTTAAGGCCATGCGCAGGATCATATTGCTCAACCCTTATGCTGCAGGCAGTCACGCGCAGTGGGCCAGAGGAATGGTGCGTGAATGCCCATTGGCCGCTGAGCGCGCTGGAGTGCAAGCGCAGTTTGAGCTGTTCGAGTTGCCTGGGAGGCATTGGAAATGGAGAATGTCTGCCAGTGCGCTGGCTTTGGTGGAGCGGATGGGTGAAGCGGGAGCTTTGGATCGGGATGTTGACCGGTTTATCGTGACCGACATGATGGATGTAGGTCAGTTTAGGTCTGCATTGCCGCCTCGGTTTAGGTCGGTTCCAATCACGTTGTACTTCCACGAGAATCAGCTGACATTTCCCGAGCATCCAGAAAAGCCGGCGTCTGAAAGGGACAGGCACTATGCCTTTATGAATGTGACGGGTGCCCTGTTAGCGGACCAAGTGTGGTTCAACTCTGACTTTCACAAGCGGGCATTTTTGTCAGCACTGCCTGGTTTCATGTCGGCGTTCCCTTCTCCCCGGCCGCGCAATGTCGCCGAAGGCATCGCATCAAAATCCATGGTTGTGCCCATCGGAATGAACGATGACGTCATAGAATACGGTAAGGGCCAACAGCAGCGTCCTCGAATATATGGGGATGGCCCACCTGTGGTGGTTTGGAACCACCGTTGGGAATATGACAAGGGACCTGCGGCCTTTTTAGAGGCTTTGAATGAGGCGGATGCCCAGGCCCTGCCATTTCGACTGGCCATGCTCGGACAGCAATTTGCCCAAGTGCCCCCAGCATTCGCGGAGATTCAGCGTCGATTTAGCGACCGGATCGTGCAATGGGGTCATGTGGAATCGCGGGCAGAATACCTGCGTGCATTGGGATCATGTGACATTGCATTGGTGACGGCACATCATGATTTTTTTGGAATCAGTGTGTTGGAATCAGCCATGTTGGGACTGGATATGGTGGTGCCAAATGAGTTGGTCTATCCGGAGCACTTTAAGACCGATGACCTTGTTCCTCGGAATGATTTGACGAGGACGTTTTGCACAAGCCTTCAACGATTTCCAAGAAAACGGTCATCTGGTGTTGTTCATTATTCTTGGAGTCAAGTGGTGGATAAGGTATGGAGATGCTTATTTGACGTATGAATCAAGGTTGTATTGTTGAGTAAGCCGAATTCCGGGGTGGTTTTGAGAAAAAATCACTGCTTCCTTTAGGGGGCAAACTGCAGTTTGTTGAATGATAGATATTGGACGAGTGTAGTTTTTTGACCTTCTGATTTGTGGTTATCAACGGTGGAAATTTTAGCCCCATATTGTTCCTCTGATTGCGGAATGAATATTCGAGAAAGTCAAGAGGGCTTGCCCTTTTTTTTGTCGAACCTTCCGGGAATATTTGTTGTCCCTTCGGGGTTGCTTTGAAATCCGATTTCTGGCAAAAAGTTTTACACCTATAACCACTACTCGCATGAACTTGAATCACGAAAGCGTCTGGGCGAATTGCCTCTCTTTTATCGAAGACAATGTCAGTGCTCAGGCTTTTAAGACGTGGTTCGTTCCGATCAAAGCGGTAAAGCTCGAAGGCGCTGTTCTGACCATTCAGGTGCCTTCCCAGTTTTTTTATGAGTGGCTTGAAGAGCATTACATTGAATTGCTTCGCAAGGCCATTGGAAAGGAACTGGGAAAGGAAGCCCGACTAGAGTACTCCATCATTATGGAGCAACCCGCAGCAGGTTCGTCCCCGTATACTGTTAAAGTCCCTACCTCTCACCATGCGGCAGTCCGAAACCGCTCGGTGCAGATGCCGATGGACTCTTCCGAAGCGCCAATCAAGAATCCATTTGTGATTCCAGGGCTCAAGAAGTTGAACATCGATTCCAACCTCAACCCGAAGTACAGCTTTGAGAATTTCATTGAGGGAGAGAGCAATCGGTTGGCGCGCAGTGCAGGATTTGCTGTCGCTCAGAAGCCGGGCGGAACCGCTTTCAACCCGCTGTTGATCTACAGCCCAGTTGGACTTGGAAAGACCCACTTGGCCCACGCCATTGGAATCGAGATCAAGAACCGCTCCCCGGAGAAGACGGTCCTTTATGTGAATTCAGAGAAGTTTACGCACCAGTTTATCGATGCGGTCCGCAACAACAGTGTCAATGACTTCTCCCATTTCTATCAGCTCATGGATGTGCTCATCGTGGACGATGTGCAGTTCTTTAGCGGAAAGGAGAAGACCCAAGACGTGTTCTTCCACATCTTCAATCACTTGCACCAGACCGGTAAGCAGATCGTTCTGACCAGCGACAAGCCGCCAGTGGAAATGCAGGGTATGGAGCAGCGTCTCCTCTCCCGCTTTAAGTGGGGGTTGAGTGCCGATGTGCAGGTGCCGAGTTTGGAAACCCGTATGGCCATCTTGGAGAAGAAGATGTATGCCGATGGCATCGAGCTTCCCCGCGAGGTCATGGAGTACCTGGCTTATTCCATCAACACCAACATCCGTGAATTGGAGGGTGCTTTGATCAGCTTGATTGCGCAGAGCAGTCTGAACCGCAAGGCGATCACTTTGGACTTGGCCAAGCAAATGATCGATAAGTTCGTCAAGAACACGGCCCGTGAGGTCAGCATCGATTACATCCAAAAAGTGGTGTGCGATTACTTCGATTTGCCGATCGAGTTGTTGAAGTCCAAGACCCGTAAGCGTGAAATTGTTCAGGCCCGTCAGATTGCGATGTACTTCGCCAAGAAGATGACCAAGAGCTCTTTGGCCAACATTGGATTGCACTGCGGAGGAAAGGATCACGCCACTGTGCTTCACGCATGCCGTACGGTCAACAACCTGTCCGAAACCGACAAGCATTTCCGGAAGTACTTGGACGACCTCGAGAAGAAGTTGCACGTCAACTGATCGGGTGAGGCAGTACCTCGTTGTTTGTTTGGGTAACATCTGTCGCTCTCCCATTGGAGAGGGGTGGTTGCGTCATGCAGCCATGGTTAGAGGTTGCCGCGTAAAGGTGGATTCTGCGGGGACCGCAGGCTATCATGTTGGCGAGGGTCCAGATCCGCGCAGTGTGGCCGCGATGAAAGCTGTAGGCATCGATATTTCGGGCCAACGTTCGCGCAAGTTTGTACGCGCTGATTTCAAGAAATTCGATCGGATTTTGGTCATGGACCAGGCCAACTATAGGGATGTGATGGCGCTGGCGAAGGGGCCAGAGGAAGAGGCCAAAGTGTCCTTGTTTGATCCACAGGCCGAAGTGCCTGATCCCTACTACGGCGGAGATGGTGGTTTTGCCGAAGTGCGCGAGCAAGTGAGGTCGGCAGCTGAAGCCTGGCTCGATATCGATTTTTAGGCCCTATTCGGCGACCACAGAAAACTTTAAGGGGGTATGGGCGGGAAGTCCCAGTTTGGGCTGAGGTTGGCTTCCAAAGGCATTTGAAGACAGCGCCCAAACGGTCCAATGTGCGCCTGGTCCCGCCTGGGACAACCCTGGTTCCAGTGCAGTGACCACTTGGTCCTGTTCACCCAGACGGAAGTCCAACCGAACCGTGTCACCTACCGGTGAGCCATCTGGCCGTTGGCATTCGATGACCAGCCGCACAAGGTCGCCTGATCGGTAGCGTGCGCTGGGAGAAGTGAAGACCTCTGGATCGCTGAGGCGCAAGGTTTCCAGCCAACGTTGCTCGTCCGCTTGGGGCGTTGCGGAAGTCTGCAGCAGTCGTGACCCGAAACGGGCAATGGCTGCCCGGTCATAACACCGCCACTGGACGGTCAAGCTGTCTCGGCCCTCCCAAGAAAAATAGGAGCTCCAGCCCAGTGGAAGGTCTTTGGGGTGCAGGCGCATTTTGTCGCCGCACATAATGACCGGAAGGGTTTTGGCATCCCTGCGGGCTATGCGGCCCTGGGTGGAACTGTCATGGGCAAAAATGAAACCCGGCCATCGGTCACCTTCTATTTCAGCTGCGACCGCCTCTCCCCTTTCCCAAGCTGATGTGATGGGCTCCGTGCCCAGCTCTACAAGCTTCCAAGGCAGCGGGTCGGGAGATTGACACCCGGTGGACCAAATGGCCGCGGCTGCGACCAAAAGGGCAGCGTGACACTTCATTGAGGTTGCCGGTACAAATCGATGTTCATCTCCACAGCAATGATGGCTTCCTGGGGAATGTCTGGAGGCAGTCCAGTCATGCCCCACGCCCGCGACGGAGGAATTAAAGCGCGCAGGCTGTCGCCCAGAAATGCTTGCCCCACCAATTCGTGGAAGCCAGTGGGAAGATCAGTGGCCCCCAGTTCAAAGGCGAGGGGACCGTCGTCCTGCCAGGTGGTGAGGACTTGGTCGTCCAGCAAGGTGAACTTGTGATGAAGCTCTAATACAGTGCCCTTGGGCAGGGCTTCCACTGGAACAGCAGTGGTGTCGCGTTCCAGCCATTCCATGTGAATCCCGGTGCCCGTTCGTTCCAATCCAGGCCAGCTTTGAGTGACCGACGCCATGAGGCTGTCGAGCTGCTCTGCGCGCTGTTTGTGAAAGGCGATCAGGTCAGTTTGGGTAGGTGCCGTTTTGTGGGGAGAATCGGACAGCCGTTGTTCGTTTCCATTGCCCCAGCAACCCGTAAGGCCAAAGAGCCCCAGGAGTCCGGCAAGACCGATCGACTTGCCCGATAGCATCATGCCTTTTCTTCTGCAGCGGCCAGGCCTGCAGCGATTTCGGGGAGCAGCCCCCGCAACCGTGCCATGACGACCCCAATGGATTCTGTAGAGGCTCCTCCGGCCGCGTTGTTGTGACCGCCACCATCAAAATGTTGCTCGGCCAAATCGCGGACACTGTAATTGCCCACCGAACGAAAGCTCATCTTCACCCGGTCGGTGCTTTGCTTGGCAAATACGGCCACTTTGACTCCTGCTACCCCCAAGGCTTTGTTGACCAGGCCTTCGGTGTATCCTGCCCTGTAGTTGAATCGGGCCATGTCTTCGGCGGTCAAGTGGATGAACGCCGTTTGGAATTCAGGGTGCACTTCCATCCGCTCTACAACGGCAAAGGCATGCAGCTTCATCCTGTCCATGGGTTGCTCGCCAAAGATGGCTTCGTGCACAGCGGTGTGGTTCAGGCCGCGGTCTTTCATTTCTGCAATGACGCGATGGGTTTCTGCCGATACCGAGGCGAACCTAAAACTGCCCGTGTCGGTCATCATTCCAGCATAGAGCAAGGAGGCCATGACGGGGTCTACAACGTCCCTTCCGCCCAACCCGGCGATGACCCCATAGAGGAGCTCAGCAGTAGAGCTGCATTGCGGGTTGTGCACCTTGGCCATGGGGAAGTCTTCTGGTCCCACGTGGTGGTCGACCATCAGCCATGTGCC
>CAJQJX010000046.1 GCA_905478795.1 uncultured Flavobacteriales bacterium | reverse complement strand
CAGCAGTGACCTCTGCTCTGATACCAACGCCTGCAACTACGCAGACCCCAGCAACGCAGCCTGTATCACCGCCACCGGGTGTGAGACCTGCACCAACAATAACGGAACCGGAGGCACAAATGCCAACGACTCCGACTCCGACGGCGTGTGTGACACCAGTGACCTCTGCTCTGACACCAACGCTTGTAACTACGCAGACCCCAGCAACGCAGCCTGTATCACCGCCACCGGGTGTGAGACCTGCACCAACAACAACGGAACCGGAGGCACAAATGCCAACGACTCCGACTCCGATGGCGTGTGTGACAGCAGTGACCTCTGCTCTGACCTCAGCGCCTGCAACTATGCAGAAGTCAGCAACGTAGCCTGCGTCAACCCAACCGGATGTGAGAGCTGCGCCAACAGCGACGGAACCGGAGGTGTTGTTGTCAGCGACTCTGATGGCGATAGCATTTGTAACGGTAATGACAACTGCTCTGACACCAACGCCTGCAACTACGCAGACCCCAGCAACGCAGCCTGTATCACCGCCACCGGGTGTGAGACCTGCACCAACAACAACGGAACCGGAGGCACAAATGCCAACGACTCGGACTCCGACGGCGTGTGTGACGGCAGTGATCTCTGCTCTGATACCAACGCTTGTAACTACGCAGACCCCAGCAACGCAGCCTGTATTTTCCCAGCCCCAAACAGTTGTGAGACCTGTACCAACATCGACGGAACAGGAGGCGTAGATGCCAATGATGACGACTCTGATGGCACTTGCAATGCTGATGACCTGTGTCCCAACGATGCTGCTAAGACGGCTCCTGGAATTTGCGGTTGTGGCAACGTTGATACCGACGCTGACAGTGACGGCTTATGCGACACCGATGCAAGCGACAACTGCTATGACACCAGCGCTTGCAACTATGCAGATGCCAGTAACGCAGCCTGTATTTCCCCAGCCCCCAGCAGTTGTGAGACCTGCACCAACACCGATGGAACAGGAGGCGTAGATGCCAATGATGACGACGCTGATAGCACTTGCAATGACAATGACGGATGTCCAAACGACCCTTTAAAAATTGCTCCTGGGATCTGCGGTTGTGGCAACGTGGATACGGACATTGATAACGATGGTGTCTGTGACGACAACGACCTCTGCACCGATCCTCTCGCCAACAACTACCAAAGTGCGGGTGGAGAAGAGTGCGTTCCTTGTCCCGACGCCCCTGTATTCGAGGGCATCGATATTGAATCCTTCGCAACGACCCTCTCTTCAGCGGATGGTGATATTGCGCTGAATATCTCGAACAGTGATGCGGACACCCTCTTCCTCTTTGGACAGAATGGCGCGGCCAACCTCACCATTGAACTGCCCAGTGACTTAGATAACATCCCTGCCGGCTACTACACGGCCATGGTGATGGACTCAGAGGGTTGCATTGGTGTTGCACAGCTTTCACCAGGCGGTTCCACCTTACAGCAGCCAGGAATTTCCCGTCCATTGATTGTACCGTACGCACTCTGCTGCAACGGTTGCGGCATCAACGACATCGACTCTGACGGCATCTGCGACGACAGTGACAACTGCACCGACCAGTCGGCCTGCAACTTTGCAAATGAATGCAACGAGGCCTGCGTCTACCCTGACGGCAATGGCGACTGTCCTGCAAATGGCGATTGTAACTCGGGACTACGGCTCATTTCACCCCAGGGCGATGTCTATGACTTTGATCCAGTGACAAGCACTTTTAGCGACCCCGGTGCTTCCATTCCAAGCGGCGTCACGGAATTCATCGAATACAATGGCGGTTACCTGCTTTCCTATGGTGGGGGGGCAGGCGGTGGTATCCAACCGACCGACAGTGACATGAATAGTGCGGGGGCCGTCAATGAGCCCAATCCTTGGGGTGTTTTCAATGGTATAGGGGACATGAATGGAACCCTAGTCAGTGTCATTCTTGCGGGTTCAAACAGTGGAAACCTGGTCAGTATTGACCCCACCACGGCTGGCTATTCCATTATCGGCATGGTGGGTTCGGGACCAAAAGGTGGAGTAGAATACGATCCAGGTTCGAACCTCATCTATGCTGTCACTTCTGGCGGAAACCCTTCAACGCTGCATCACATTGATCCATTCTCTGGAAGCATAACCAACTCGATGCCTGTGAGCCCTGCAACTGTGCTTGGCTCTCTCCGATACTCCGGAGGCATCTTCTACGCAGGCGGCGAGAATGGAGGTCTGTACACGTTGAATCCCAGCACTGGAGTTTTGACCTCTGTGGGCACGATGCCAAGTGGCGCAATGATCAGCGGAATCGCCAAGAAGCAGAACTGATTCGCCGAACAACCCTTTTAAAAGCCCCGCCATAGAGCGGGGCTTTTTCGTTGCCCTTCGCGTCCATCACCATATATAACAAGCGATATGGACGATGATTCGCCTGATAACGAGAACAGAAAGGCCTGTATTCAGAACGCTTTATGACTATTTTGGATCCAACCAAATTGTCTCGCCATGCGGCTTTCCGTCGTCCTGGGCTTTATTGCCTGTTTTCTCCTTCCGTTCCAGAGCCAAGCGGCGTGGGACATCTTCCAATCCTACGTCATCCTCGACAGCGGATCCGGTGACCAATTCCTCGCCGGAGGGTACAATGCCGATGTGGCCACCGCCTTCGACGGCAGTGACCTAGGAGCGTTTGCGGCTTCCGATGCGCTGACCCTCAACGGCGGCGAGCTCAAGACCTACAAGAATGGAAGCTCCAATGTGTGCGGGGGGAATGTGTACTACCGGGTCTACGCCAGCGGCGACACTCCGGGAAGCTTCAGTTCCGTGGCCCTCCCCTACGACTCCGATCTGGCCAACGCCGGCGACCAGAAGTGGGATGAGACCGCAGCGGGCATCGACCTGCTCGCCGGCCTCACGGCAGGGGGCACCTACACCCTAGAGGTTTACTGGGACCTCACCGGCGCCGAAAGCGATCCAGCGGGCTGTGGCGAGACCAAGTTCGACAGCGATTTCGGCAACAATTTCACCGCCTCTTTCACTTTCAACGTTCCCGGCTGCACCGACCCGAACTACGCCGAGTACGACGCCAACGCCAACACAGACGACAGCAGCTGCAGCACGCTGATTGTCAATGGGTGTACCGACCCGGCCTACACCGAGTACAGTGCGTCCGCAAACTCCGACGATGGCAGCTGTTCCACGCTGGTCGTAAACGGCTGCACGGACACGAACTACACTGAATACGACGCCTCGGCCAACACTGACGACGGCAGCTGCGCCACGTTGTCCGGACCCTTCATCTGTGGCAACACCTGGAGCTACGATGCCCACTCCTATTCTACGGTCCAGATCGGCGAACAGTGCTGGTTTTCGGAAAACCTCCGGACCACCAGCTACGCTGACGGAACGCCCATCCCAGCCGGCCTCAGTAATGCCGAATGGTCGACAACCACGGACGGCGCCATGGCCGTCTACGGTCAAGACGGGAGCCCTTGCTCCGACTATGAAGGATCTTGTGACGACGCCATTTCATTGGAACGATACGGACGGCTCTACAACTGGTATGCTGTGGACGATGCACGCGGATTATGCCCTACAGGATGGTCCGTCCCCTCAGATGACGATTGGAAGGCCTTGGAAATATCCATCGGGATGAGCCCAGCAGATGCGGACGACACCGCAACAATATTAGACGGGCCCGCACTACAGCGGGGAACCAATGAGGGGTTCAAATTGAAAACGGATGGCCAGTACCCGACCGTTGGATTCACCCTTTCGAACGGCTGGTCAAATGGTTCTGATGAATTCGGTTTTGCGGCAATGCCTGGAGGCAGGACACAGAACCTGACCTTCGAGAATACAGGTGAATTCGTGAGCGCCGGATCCTATGCCGGGTTCTGGACTTCCACCGCCAGTGGAGATGCCGCATGGCGTCGAGAATTGTATAGCGGCTTCTCCACCATCTTCCGAAGAGACGATATCCATTTAGAGCAAACCGGCATGTCCGTTCGGTGCTTCAGGAGCAGCCCCATTTTAGGGTGCACGGATCCGGACTACTTGGAATACGACGCAACGGCGACAGGAGACGACGGCAGCTGTGCGACCCTCGCCGTGAACGGATGCACCGACCCGTCCTACTCGGAATACGATGCCGCCGCCAACAACGACGATGGCAGCTGCGCCTCCCAAATCCCGTGTTACGGTGCACTGGACCTGAGCATCTCCATGGACATGCCGGCCACCACCCGCTTTACCCTGGATGGCAGTGCCACCCTCGTCGTGAATGCGGGCACCCCCACTTCGCTCACGCTGACCGGCCAGAATGGCTCACCGGACTACACCTTCCCCCAGCCGGGCGCCATCGATGGCCTCGTCGCCGGATTCTACAATGTGACGGCCACGGACGCTTCAGGCTGCACCAGCAACGAAACGCAACTCATCATCATGTACTCGCAGTGCTGCGACTGTGGGGAAAACGACCAAGACGCCGATGGCATCTGCGACGATGGAGACAATTGCTCCGACCGCCTCGCTACCAATTTCGACGATCCCGCCAACGAGGCATGCATCGGCGGCACATTGGAAGGCTGCACGGATCCAGCCGCAGTCAACTACAACCCCAGTGCCAACAAGCAACGCGAGGAACCCCTGATTTCAATCGCGTTCAACCTCATCTCCAACCTCTCCTCTCTCCAGTCTCATCCAACGAACCCACCCAATCGACATGCTTGGCTATACCCTTTCTGGGGGGGGGCCAGTTCATCTCTCGCTGAGTATTGGCCTGCGAGTGAATTTCCAAATGCTGGAACCGTGGTCAAAACCGTCAGCAAGCCTGAAACGACGCTTCACTTCAACCCTGAGGGCAAATACACGGTGCGAATCGAAACGAGTGGATACTGGAGTGAGACCAATTCGCTCACGGCTCATTTCGCCAATGCGGCTGTGACCGTTTCCGGCGATGTCGTGGCCACAAGTGGCGACACGACATTCTATCTAACTGATCAAGTTAATCCTGGACTCGCGCGGTACAATTTCTACGTCGGCGTCTGCCACTACGCAGGCTGCACAGACCCTGACTACACCGAGTATGATCCCGACGCCAACCTGGACGACGGCAGCTGTTCGACGTCCGTCGTGCTCGGATGTACCAACCCGGATGCCGTCAACTACGACCCCAGTGCCAACACCGATGACGGCAGTTGTTGTGCGTCTCCCACGATGGACGGGTACACCTACGACGTGGTGTTGATTGGCAATCAATGCTGGTATGCCGAGAACGTCCGCACCACGGTATACCGGAATGGAAACAGCATCTCGTGGGCGTACGATGGCCCCGGCAATTTTGGGTCGCTAGGGTCCGCTGAACAACAAGCATATTATAACGGCGGATTGTGGAGCTACGCCAATGAGGCAGACGGTGACACAACCTCTACATACTCGAATGAGCATGGGCTTCTCTACAACTGGTATGCCGTGAATAACAGCAAAATCTGCCCGGTCGGTTGGAAAACCCCCACCAACACCGATTGGTCCTCCTTGGCGGGTTTCATCCAAAACCAAGTTGGAAAAAAGCTGAAGGCCACGTCCGGATGGCAGGATGGCGGCAACGGTACGGACATCTATGGGTGGGGCGGCGTACCGCACTACGAAAACGGTCCTATCGGCAGGTACTGGAGCCAAACGGCACTGCAAGGGGCGAATTACAAGTCTTATCGCTCATTGTTACACGACAGCAACGGCTTCCCAGCCAGCGGTTGGTACCCGACCGAGCTTTTGTGGGCCCGTTGCCTCAAACAGTAATCTGGTCACCCCATCTTTCGAAAAGCCCCGCTCGGTGGCGGGGCTTTTTGCTAGCTGACAGCTGGGAATTGGCGGCGGGCGACGGGGCGAAAGGATGTAATCCTCGGAAAGAGGCGATGAACCGATTGATTTTGGGAACACATAGTTGTCATTTCAGAACACGTTTGTCGCAACTCAATCTTGCTTGACCAAAGCACTTTCTCATGTGGCTTCGGCCTTAACATGCTCACAAGGGCTCCGCTGCGTCGCGGGGCCTTTGTCTTTCATGCCCGCCCCTTTTCCGTCGGTGTGGGGACGCCGGGCGGTAGGCTACCTTTGAAGCGCAATGGGCACGACAGAAATCGTATTCATCCTCCTCATTTACCTGCTGCTGTTTGGCACCAAGGGCCTGCCTTCGGTCGCGCAGTCTATGGGGAAGTTCATGCGTCAGGTGCGCGACGCCCAGCAGGACATTCAACGCGAAATTCTGAGTGGAACCGACGACATCCGGAAAGGTGCTGCCGCTTTCCGAGACCCTGTCAATGCAGCCACCAAGGGCTTCGAAGAAGCCATAAACGCCCCAACAGGAACGCCGCGTTCCAGCACCGGCGTTCCTTCGGATGGCGCGCCACCAAAAGCCACCAACAAAAAATCGCCCACCAGCGCAACGGAGCCGGGCGATGACGCCGGGGCGGACACAAACCCTCAAGAACAAGCCCAGTAAATGGACGCGTTGGCCCACATTCCTGCTGTCCTGGCGCTGCTCATGGGGCTGGCGCTCTTGGTTGGAGGAGGCGAACTCTTGGTCCGCGGGGCAGCCGCTCTGGCTTTAAAGGCCAACATTCCGCCCCTCATCATTGGGCTTACCGTGGTCAGCATGGGAACATCGGCCCCTGAATTGTTTGCTTCTGTTCAGGCAGCCCTGGATGGCAATCCCGGATTGTCGGTGGGCAATGTGATCGGCTCCAATGTGGCCAACCTCGCCTTGATTCTGGGACTCACGGCGCTGGTGAGCCCAGTGGTGGTAGACCGCATGGCCATGCGTCTTGACATCCCCCTCATGGTGGGAATGAGCCTTCTTTTTGTTGCCGCAGCAGCCGACCTGGAGATTTCCCGAAACGAAGGCATCGCAGGCTTGGTTTTGATGGCCGCATTTCTGGGCAACCTCTACTGGCGTTCTCAAAGGCAAGAAAAGCAGGACGAAGACGATGGGGAATTGACCGAGGCGAGCCAATGGGCCACGTGGTCTCCCCTGGCTCTGGTTGGCGTGTTGATCCTGGGCATGGCCGGACTTTATTTGGGCTCGGAAGGCTTTGTGGATGGGGCCAGTAGGATGGCCTTGGACTTTGGGGTGAGCAACCGCGTTGTTGGGCTGACCATTGTCGCCTTTGGCACCAGCGTCCCCGAACTTGTGGCCTCAGGCATTGCCGCCATGCGCGGCCAGTCTGACCTGGCCATCGGCAATGTGGTCGGGTCCAACCTCTTTAACCTGCTTTTGGTACTGGGCACCACGGCCACCATCACCCCACTCCCCATGGAAGCTTCGGTCCTCAGCTGGGACATATGGTGGCTGTTGGGCACTGCATGTGCCTTGATTCCACTGGCAATATTGGGCGGGCTCAAGACCCCACGAATGGGTCGCTGGCAAGGTGGGCTGTTCGTGCTGGCCTATGTGGCCTATATCGCGCTCACGTGGACGGCTTAACCCTATTAGAAGCCCCCTTGGATAATGGGCATAAGGCCCGATGTCGGCACTGGCCTGGACTGCTCCAATCCTCATCCATTGAAACGTGGACAGCGTGCATCCCTTGGCAGCAAAATCAGATTGTCGTCTTCGGAAAAACCTATGACGAGCCTCGGCTAACAGCTTGGTTTGGTCCCGCCTATACGTACAGCTCCATTTCCTGGCCCGCCACCCAGATCCCGGTTGAACTAGGAAGAATTAATAAATTGATATCCAACACTTTAAGGTGCAGAGAATTTGATGCTGTGCTGTGCAATCTGTACCGCAATGGACAGGACGCAATGGGGTGGCACCGTGACAATGAACGCGAGATTGATCCAGCCATGATCGCCTCAGTCAGCCTGGGCGCCGAACGCGACTTCAGAATCCGCCAACGCAGCACCCGAGAAACCTGGACGGTGCGCCTTGGCCATGGGGACCTGCTGTCGATGGAACACCTCCAATCCGATCACGAACATGCCCTGCCCCGGCGGGCCAAGGTCAATGGCCCAAGATTGAACCTCACATTCCGACACTTTCGTTGACTCCACCGCGTCCAACCGCGGCTTAACTTGCAGTACCATGTCTGTACACGCCTCCGCCAAGCGCATCACCACACAAGTGCTGCAGGAAATGAAGCACAACGGTGAGAAAATCGCCATGCTCACCGCGTATGATTATTCGATGGCCCGCATTGTAGATGGTGCTGGAGTCGATGTGATCCTTGTGGGAGACAGCGCTTCCAATGTGATGGCCGGTCACGAGACCACCCTCCCCATTACGCTGGACCAAATGATTTACCACGCCGCCGGTGTGGTGCGGGCAGCAAAAAAGGCCTTGGTTGTGGTCGACCTCCCCTTTGGTACCTACCAAGGCAATTCAAAGGAGGCACTCAACAGCGCCATCCGCATTATGAAGGAGAGCGGCGCCCATGCCGTCAAGCTCGAAGGAGGGGCAGAAGTGCGTGAAAGCATCGAACGCATCCTCACCGCCGGCATTCCGGTTATGGGCCACCTGGGACTCACCCCGCAGAGCATTTACAAGTTTGGCACCTACACCGTTCGGGCCAAAGAAGAAGAGGAAGCCAATGAGCTCAAGGCCAACGCCAAGCTCCTCGAAGAAATCGGCTGCTTCAGCCTCGTGCTCGAAAAAGTGCCTGCCGCTTTGGCCACGGCCGTCAGCGAGAGCCTGCACGTGCCCACCATTGGCATTGGCGCGGGCGCAGGGTGCGATGGGCAGGTTCTTGTGCTGCCCGACATGCTCGGCATTACCCAAGACTTTTCACCCCGCTTTCTACGCCGCTATTTGGACATGGGACAGCAGATGCACGACGCCATCGGACAGTATGTTTCCGACGTTCGCGCCAAGGATTTCCCGAACGAAAACGAGCAGTACTGATGGCCGAGGGCAAGACATTCGCCCACAAGCCCAAGGTGCCCATCGTGATGAGCACCCCAGAGACCCTCGAGGTCCTGTTCGAGGACAACCACCTCATCGCGGTCAACAAGCGGTCCAGCGACATTGTACAAGGCGACATCACCAACGACCGCACCTTGGACAACGTGATCCGCGAATACCTCCGGGTCAAATACGACAAGCCTGGTGAAGCTTGGCTGGGCACCATCCACCGCATCGACAGGCCCGTCAGCGGGGTCATCCTGTACGCCAAGACGTCCAAGTGCTTGAGTCGAATGATGAAGGCATTCAAGCACCGCGAAGTGGCCAAGACCTATTGGGCGGTGGTCAAAGGCACACCACCTGAAGAGCAAGGCCACGTCATCAACTGGCTCAAGAAGAACGAAGAGCGGAACAAAAGCTACGCCCACGATCACGCCGGAGACGGGCGCAAAGAATCGGAGCTCAGGTACTACCTCTTGGGCAAAGGCGACCATTACAACTTTGTGGAGGTCCACCCTAAAACCGGCCGCCATCATCAGATCCGGGTCACCATGTCCTCCTTGGGTTGTCCCATCAAGGGAGACATCAAATACGGCGCAAGACGCACCAACGACAACGCCTCCATCCATCTCCATGCCAGGCGCATCGAGTTCATTCACCCTACCCGCCGCGAGGTAATCCGCATCACCGCACCACCCCCGGAGGACAACCTGTGGGACAAGATGCTCGAATTGGACGAAAAGGTCCAGCAGAGCGGCTCAGACCCGCGTCCGGGACAGTAAATTCGCACCTCAATGGAAGCCAAGGAACACGTAAAGTGCCTGATCATTGGATCGGGCCCCGCAGGATATACAGCCGCCATCTATGCCGCTCGCGCGGACATGAAGCCCGTCCTCTATCAGGGGATGCAGCCCGGCGGACAACTCACCGAAACGACCGACGTCGACAACTTCCCCGGCTACGCTGAGGGCATCAATGGCACAGCCATGATGGTGGACCTCGAAAACCAGGCAAAGCGATTCGACACCGATGTGCGGACAGGCTGGGTGACCAAGGTGGACTTTAGCGGAGACAAGAAGTTGGTCGAAATCGAAGAAGGCAAGCATGTTGTCAGTGCCGATTGCGTCATCATCTCAACCGGAGCTTCTGCAAAGTGGCTGGGACTCGAGAGCGAGACCCGCCTGCGCCTCAACGGCGGCGGCGTATCGGCCTGCGCCGTTTGCGACGGGTTCTTCTACCGAGGCCAAGAAGTGGCTGTAGTGGGCGCCGGCGATAGTGCTTGCGAAGAGGCGAGCTACCTGGCCAAGTTGTGCACCAAGGTCCACATGCTGGTCCGTCGAGACGAGATGCGCGCCTCCAAAGCGATGCAACACCGCGTGATGGGCATGGAAAACATCGAAATCCACTTCAACACAGAAACCGTGGACATCCTCGGCGCAGAGCAAGTTGAAGGGGTCCAGGTGATCAACAACGTCTCCAAGGAGGAAAGCACGCTGGACGTGACCGGATTCTTCCTGGCCATTGGGCACAAACCCAACACCGACATCTTCGCCGGACAGGTCAACCTCGACGAGGAAGGCTACATCATTGCGGCAAAACCCGGATCAGCCTACACGAATGTCGATGGCGTTTTCTGGAGTGGTGACGCGTGCGACAAAACCTACCGTCAAGCCATTACAGCTGCGGGTACCGGATGCATGGCGGCCCTCGACGCCGAGCGTTGGCTCGCAGAAAAAGGCCTCCATTGAGGTCTGCTTGGGCATGGTTGAATGGGGGGCTCGCTTTAGGCACCCTCTGGGCTTGCGCTCAACCGCAGGCCCAACCCCCTGTATCCGCCTCGGCTCCCACTGGTCTGGAAGTCGAGGTTGCGGCGGCCGATACCCTGGATACCTTTTCACGGATGGAGCTCCTGGGGCAATTCGACCCCGCCACACATTCGGGGTTTGAATCCATTCCAAGCACATGGACCGACAAAAACGGCATCTACCTCCGGGCAGAAGTCCTAGAAGCCTATGGACGGATGAAAGCCGCAGCGGATCAAGCCGGCATTCAGCTGGTCATTCGCAGTGCCACACGAAACTTTGAATACCAACGTGGGATTTGGGAGCGCAAATGGCAACGTCCTCAGTACATGGGCTGGCAAGACATCGACAAGGCCCGCGACATTCTGACGTACAGCGCCATGCCCGGCGCTTCGCGCCACCATTGGGGCACCGACATCGACCTGAACAGTTTCGAAAATGAGTGGTTCACCTCTGGTGAAGGAGCCGACATCTACGCTTGGCTGACAGCCCACGCCTCCGACTTCGGGTTCCACCAGGTGTATGACGACAAATCTACCGGGCGAACAGGGTATGAATTGGAGCGGTGGCACTGGTCCTACTTACCCACTGCCGGCCCCATGCTGACAGCTTACAACCGCATGGTGGGCACTTCAGACTTGACCAAAGCTGCATTCAGTGGCGCTTTGACTGCAGACAGCCTGAATGTGCTTCAGGAGTTTGTCAATGGCATAGACCTGCCTGCACCCTACCGCAACACAGAACGGTAGGCCTCCAAAAAAGCCCCTCCAACGGCTTCATTCGAAAACCGAGCCCTGGCATATTCGCCAATGGCCAATCCATTGGGCAAGTTCCGATCCTGCTTCCGTGCATGCCACCCGACCAAAGCATCCGCCAAGCCTTGGATATCTCCTGCCGTCAAAAGTGTACCCAACGCTGGATTCACCCCCAAGTGCTCTCCAACCCCTCCCACATCCGTGGCCACAGTCGGCAATCCTGTCATCCAAGCTTCAAGTAAGACGCACGGCAAATTTTCGTACCGGCTGAACAACACAAAGACATCCGCCGCGTGCATCGCTCCTACCACTTCGTCTGGACCTGCAGGCCCCATGAACCTTACCCGCTCAGCCAATCCTAACGACTGGACCAACCGGCGATAACCCGCGATGTCGTCAGCCCCAGCGCCGGCACCACCGAAACAATCCATCACAAGGTCTGCGCCACGCTGTACAGCATCTCCCAGCGCCTGAAGCATACCGCTGATGTCCTTATGCGCATCCAACATGGAGCTTACGTGGAGCAACCGCAATGGACCGTCTTCTGAACGCGGATGCACAGGCAAACCAAACCGATCGTCCACCACATTGGGAACCACCTTCTGCCTCACTCCGGGAGCGTAGCGGGCCATAGCCCTCCCTAAATGATGGGAAACTGGCAAGTGCAAGGAGGATGCAGAAAGAACATCCCGAACAGCACGCTCTTCCTTGAGACGAAATGAGCGGCCATGCTCGCCATGATACGCCGTCCAATTCTCTGACACCACCAAAGGCGCATTCCACTGCTGTGCGGCCTTTAAAGCAGGACGCGCCGCCTCTGCCGCAACGTGCAGGTGAACCAAATCCGGGACATAACCCTCTTTGCGAAGCCTGCTCATGTGCTTGTGATAAGCCCATTCTGTGCGCCAATGCCGCGGAGGCAAGTCCTTGACATAAGAAATGACCTCACGGATTGAGGAAGGCCCCAATGATCCGGGCTCAGCAGCCCCGACCTCTCGAGCCTTACGCGCAGAGGGCCACACATGCAAAACAGTAGATTCTACTGCAGTTGGAAGCGCCTCAATGTGCCTCCGGACAAAATTGCCAAGCTGTGTATGCTCCCTATTCGGGTACCAACTGGCCAAATGAAGCACGCGCATGGTGCAAGATCGTTCCAAAATTTACGCTTCACCAATTCGTAAACGGAGCGGATATACATGGTATTCGTCTCATCTTTACAAAGAAGAACCAAACCAAAAACTGTGCGTAAAGCCGTCCTTTCGTATATGGCCATTGTGCACTTGCTTTGCTACGGAGCAGGTGCACAAACGCCATTGGGATTGCCCATTAATCCACAGCAATCCAACACCACTACGCTCCCCTCCTCCGCTCAATACTACTTGGAGATCGATACCGTAAATCACAACGTCGGGACATTACTAACCACTGATTTAGAGGGCTTTAGTACATACAGAGTCTACGTTGTCACCGAGGCATCTTCAGACCAAGTGTCAGCGGTATACGGCAACATAGACGAGCCCAGTGAACTGATCAGTTCTGGCGACATCTTCCAATCTTCGCCCTTGGGAGAAGTGACAGCAAACGGCATCTTACCCAGCACTTGGGATGCATTTCCTCATAATCAATTCGACAGTTTTATAACTATTGGAATTGACGAAGCTGCATCTGCAGCCAATGGCGAAGGAGACATCAACATCATCGAGTCAACCTCGAATCCTTGGACAGAGAATTTCGAGCCTGAATCCGGAGCCATGGGCTCAGGTATTGTGATGCAGGACATAACCGGAGGCAGCTGGTTTGTTTTACCCAACTTCAACAACGGAGTGGCAGGAGACGACCTTCGTGTGCTGATCGCCCAAATCACCACAAATGGCACCCTGACAGGCAACCTCCACGTTCAAATTTTTCTGGGAGGAGACAACATCAACAGCACGGTTTATTTGAACCTTCCTCTGCCCACCAGCGGATGCCTCGATCCGGAGGCCTGTAATTATGACCCTGAGGCTTCGTCCCCAAGCGGCACATGCACCTATGCCGAGGACGGTTGGGGATGTGATGGTCTGTGCCTTTCAGACCAAGATGGCGACGGAATATGCGATGCCCACGAAGTGGTGGGCTGCACCTATGCTGCCGCGTGCAACTTCGATCCCAACGCCACCGACGAGGACGGCTCTTGCATGTTTGCTGCGCCTGGAACAGACTGCCTGGGCGAATGTCTCATCGACACAGACAGCGATGGAGTGTGCGACGAGGCAGACCCTTGTATTGGAACGATCGACGACTGCGGAGTCTGCAATGGCGCAGGCCCCATTCTAGACTGCGGTTGTACTCCGATTCCCGCAGGCGACTGTGATTGCGATGGAAATCAAACCGACGCGCTTGGAATTTGCGGTGGCGATTGTCCCTCCGACAGCGATGGCGATGGCGTTTGCGACACCCAAGAAGTAATGGGCTGCACGGATAACTCCGCATGCAATTACTCGGCGGAAGCCAGCGAAGAAGACGGAAGCTGCACCCACCCCCCCGATGGGTACGACTGCTCAGGCTCTTGCCTAAATGATGCCGACGGCGATGGCATTTGCGACGCCTTCGAAGTGCTGGGCTGCACAGAAGAATTGGCCTGCAACTATGACCCGACAGCCACGGAAGACGACGACACTTGTCTGATCCCAGACGCATGCAGCACCTGCAATGGCGCAGTGTTACTGTCCTTTGACGCAGACGATGATGGGGTATGCGACGGCGACGAAGTCCCGGGGTGCACAGACCCCGAGGCCCCCAACTTTGATGAAGAGGCCACAGAGGACAACGGCACCTGCAAAGTATTTGGGTGCACCGACATGAGCGCCTCGAATTACGAGCCCACAGCCACGGACGAAGACGGGACTTGCATACACATCTGCACAGGCATCGCCGGCTGCGCTTATCCAGAGGCAGAGAACTACGACCCACTCGCGGACTGCGATAACGGCATGTGCATCTTCGACTGCAACACGGAAGACAACTGCATTTTCGACCAAGACGGCAACGGCATGATCGGCTCCTTTGACCTGATCTATTTCCTCACCTTCGTGGGCCTCCCATGCGCTCCGTAACCCCTCATTTCAACGCCACTTCAAGGTGTTGAAACACACTCTTACTTCGCCAACTTCTGCGAAGACTTGAACTGATTGGACACTCTTTTTCAATCTCGCTTGGCGACATCAGAGATGGCGCTATCTTTGCCGGCCCATACGGTGGCTATAGCTCAGCTGGTTAGAGCATCGGTTTGTGGTACCGAGGGTCGTGGGTTCAAGTCCCATTAGCCACCCATCTTAACGCCTGGTCCAATGGACCGGGCGTTTATTTTTCAAGCATTTTTCAGGACAAATCACCGAGATCTGTGACGCCCAAAGGCGTGCGGCTTTCGAAGCCCTCTCCAGAAGACACGCCGATATAGCGCCCCATGGTCAAGTCCCGGCCCCGAACCACCGCCATAAAGTCTGGCGTGGAAATGGGGGTAGCCAAGTCAGAAGCAGAGGGGATCTCAATGCGCCCTTCTGAAGCGCCCGGAACATGGAACTGAGAAGAATAACAGGCAATGGCCGCGTACTTTTTGACCTCCGCTCCCGAAATATCGACCACAATGGAAGGCTCCCTGAACCTGTCCTGTATGTAGTGCAGCACATGCACAGGCCTGTGCGGCTCGTGCTCAGCACCATCAGAATCGGTGGTTGTGATCCGGGCCAAGCCAGCCAAAAAGCAGGCCCTATGCACCAACTCTGCCGCCCTTCCATGGTCGGTGTGGCGGTCATGAAGCGCATTGGCCAATACGGTCCGAGGCCGATGCCTGCGAATGGCCCCAATCAAGGCGTGAATCGCTTTGTCTTCATCTTCAGGAAGCCCATCCTTGAGTCCCAGGTTTTCACGCACGCTCAGGCCGAGCACCTTGGCGGCTGCAGCGGCTTCTTTTGCCCGCAACTCGGCAGAGCCTCGGGTGCCCAACTCTCCCCTTGTCAAGTCCACGATGCCGGTTCTCTTCCCCTGCATCGCCGCCTGAATTAAAGTGCCGCCGGCACTCAATTCCACGTCATCGGGATGGGCCCCGAAAGCCAAGATGTCCAAAGGTGTGTGTTCCGACATGGCAACAAGTTCGGCAGAAGCCTTTACTTGCCCGCCGCGAAAGCAGAAATTTCGTCTCCGAGCGGATCGGCTCCTGACTTCAAAGAGGCCCTTAAACTTCCTTCTCCGTCCACGAGGAACTTGTGGAAGTTCCACGCCACTTTGTGATCGCCAGCTCCGTTCTTATCCCCACTGCATAACCATTGATAGACCGGGTGCTGTTTGTCGCCTTTGACATCCACCTTCTCCATCATCTGAAAGGTCACCCCGTAATTCTTGGTGCAGAAGGCCCCGATTTCTTCTGACGACCCGGGTTCCTGACGTCCAAATTGGTTGCAGGGAAACCCAAGGATCACAAAATCCTCCCCTCCGTGCTCTTTAAACAAGGCCTGTAGCTTCTCGTATTGAGGGGTGTATCCACAGCGGCTTGCTGTATTTACAATCATGACGCGCTTGCCTTTCAGCTGCTCAAATGAAAACGACTCACCCTCCAAGGTGTTGGCGGTGAGGGAGTAGAAATCTTGTGAAGCTGTCATAACAGGGTATTGGTTGTTCTCTCCGCCCAAAATGGCACCTTTATAGGAACTGAAGGCCATCAAGCCGACGACGACGAGCACTGCGAGCGAGATAAGAGTCAAGATTCTTTGCATGTATTCATGAACAGAAGTAATGTCATCAAGTTCGCGCCAACTCGAGTTTTATAAAAAACGAAGCGCCCCACGAGAGTAGGGCGCTTCTGGCAATTGGAAAAACCATTGGTCAAGAAAAATGTCTTGGGGTCGTGGTGTCCATCAGCGGAACGTCTCAAGTCCGCAAAAGGTTTCGAACGGCATCAATATTCTTGCCGCGCAAGCTCAAAATCCCTCCAACAAACCCCTCACTCATACCGTATATTGAGCCACTCATACCCAAAGAGGACATTGAACACTACATGGACTTGGTTGTTGTCCCTTCTCCTATGTCACACAATGCCCCCCCCCTTGACGTTGCCGTAATTGGATCTGGTTTTGCTGGTTTGGCCGCTGCGGCTACGCTCGCCAAAGCCGGTCTGAATGTCGCCGTTTACGAACAGCACGACCAATTGGGCGGAAGGGCGCGCCGCTTCGATGCAGAGGGCTTTCGGTTCGATATGGGTCCAAGCTGGTATTGGATGCCGGACGTTTTTGACCGGTATTTTTCCTATTTCGGGAGACGGGTCGATGAGTTTTACGATTTGGTTCGGCTTGACCCCTCCTATCGCGTCGAGTTTGAGCAAGGCCCTTTTGACGTCCCCGCGGGCATACCCGCTTTGGCCCGGGCCTTTGAGGCCATAGAACCTGGGGCTGGCCAAGCCTTAGAGTCCTTCCTGGCAGAAGCCAAGGTGAAATACGATGTCGGCATGGGCCGGTTCGTGAACAAACCTGCCCATTCCATCCTAGAATTCGCAAAGCTGGACATCTTAAAAGATGCCCCAAGACTCCAGCTGTTGCGCAGCTTTAGTGACCACGTCCGCAAGCATTTTAAGGACCCCCGTTTAATCCAACTCATGGAATTCCCCGTGTTGTTTTTGGGGTCCAAACCACAAACCACTCCTGCGCTCTACAGCCTCATGAACTATGCGGACACCGCTCTGGGCACCTGGTACCCCATGGGCGGTATGCACGGCATCGTAGAAGCCATGGTATCCGTAGCGAAAGACCAGGGCGTTCAATTTCATTGCGGGCAAGCTGTAGACGGCATTGTGGAGCGCGGTGGCAAAACAGAAGGCATTCAAGTCGCAGGACAGACTGTCCGAGCCCGTCATGTGATCGCAGCGTGCGACTACCACCACGCCGAACAACACTTGATGCCCGCCAAGTTTAGACGGTACAACGCACGGTACTGGGACAAACGGTCCATGTCGCCGAGTTCCCTTCTGTTCTATCTGGGCGTAGACCGAAAACTGCCTGGTCTGAAGCACCACACCCTGTTCTTTGACACGTCATTTGATGCCCATGCAGAGGAGATTTACGACCGGCCGGACTGGCCTGAAGACCCCCTCTTCTACGTATGCGCTCCGAGTGTTACCGACTCCAGTGTTGCACCAGAAGGCTGCGAGAACATCTTCCTCTTGGTCCCCATCGCGCCCGGTATCGAACACGATGAAGCGGCATGCGATCGAATTTTCGGGCAAATCATGGACCGGCTCGAAGCCAAAATGGACATCCCCGTTCGGGACCACATTGTCTACCGACGTCAATACGCTCACAAGGAATTCATTGCCGATTACAATGCCTTCAAAGGCAATGCATATGGCCTCGCCAACACCTTGAATCAAACGGCATTTTTAAAGCCCAAACTCAAGTCCAAACTGCCCGGAACCTACTTCGCAGGACAACTCACCACTCCAGGTCCAGGGGTGCCGCCCAGCATCATTAGTGGGCAGGTCGCTGCAGGTGAAATCCTCAAGTCTTTGGGAATCAATGGGCCCTCAGAGGTCGTCCCGATTGAACAACCTGCCGCTTTTAGCGCTTATTCTTAAGAATCAGTATGAATGCCCATCCGCCTATCTTCAGCAGCGAGAACATGCCCGAAACCACAGCTGCACTGAGGCCTGTTGTATCCATCGACAGCAAACTCCTCGATACCGGGAAACCCCTGTTCGATCGGGTATCTCAAGACTGTAGCGCCCTCACGACCAAGGCGTACAGCACCTCATTCAGCCTCGGTATTCGCATGTTGTCCCCAGAATTGCGTGCGCCCATTCAAGCGGTATACGGTTTTGTGCGGTTCGCAGATGAAATCGTGGACACCTTCCACGACTTCGACAAAGAAGAGCTGTTCAAGAGGTTCAAAGCTGACACCCACCTGGCCATTCAAGAGGGCATCTCGCTCAACCCCATTCTCAACAGCTTTCAGTGGGCGTTCCACACCTATGAGATGGACATTGCCCACGTCGACAAGTTCCTGGAGTCCATGGAACTTGACCTGGATCAAACGGCATATGACCGTGAGGGATATGACGACTACATCGTGGGAAGTGCAGAAGTGGTCGGCCTGATGTGCCTGTCCATTTTTGTCAAAGGCGATAAAGAACAATACGACGCCCTCCTCCCGCATGCGCGGAGCTTGGGCGCTGCTTTTCAAAAGATCAACTTCCTGCGCGACCTGCGCGCTGATTGGGCTGGGCTGGGCAGAACCTACTTTCCTGGTCTGAGCCTCGATGGCTTTGATTTCGAAGCGAAGCAATCCATCGAAGCCGAAATCGAAGCGGACTTTGCACATGCACTCGAAGGCATACTTCGCCTTCCCAAGACCTCTCGTTTGGGCGTCTACATGGCCTACGTCTATTACACCCGGTTGTTCCAGAAAATTAAGCGCTTGCCCCATTCTCGCATTCTAGAGGACCGCATCCGCATTCCAAACCGGCAAAAAGCACTCCTCCTGATGGGGTCTTATGTCCGCCATCAATTCAACCTGCTCTAAAATGCGGTGTTGGGCAAAAGGGATTGCCTTGGGAG
>CAJQJX010000045.1 GCA_905478795.1 uncultured Flavobacteriales bacterium | reverse complement strand
GCGGAAGCGTCTAAGAGAAGAGCTTTCAGAGTTCGCGGTAAGCTGAACCGGCAATACCCGAAGCTCCGAGAGGAAAATGTTGTTGAAGAAGGCGAAAGGTGCGCAACCTTTCGCCTTTTTTGTCGTCCTATCCTCGGTACATTGCGTTTATCATGATTGAATCTGTGCGATCCTTTTTTTCATGTGTTCCTGGGGCGGTTTTGGCAGCAACGCTGACGCTCATGGGTTCATCTGTTTCAGCTCAACTAGAGGTAAACAGCACGCTCACTCCTGACCAGTACGTCAACGATGTTCTTTTGGGGACAGGAGTGGAGGCTACAAACGTGCAGTTTACAGGGAGCCCAGTGCAAATCGGGCAGATTACCGGATTCGATCCGACCGAGTTCCCAATCACAGCAGGTCTCATACTCTCCACTGAAGTGGCCAACAATCCAGCCAACATTGACGATGGTTGTATGGACGATTTTATCGACGATGGACTCGAGGTGTCCGGCGATCCCGACCTATTGAACATTGCCAACAGCGTTCCTCCTCTTATCGGACAGAACTTCAACGTGAACAGCGTCAATGATATTTGCGCCATTGAGTTCGATTTCGTGGCGACGGGGGACACCATCAAATTCAACTACGTTTTCGGCTCCGACGAGTATCTAGCCTGGGTCAACAGTCAATACAATGACATTTTTGGCTTTTTCCTGAGCGGTCCTGGCATCAACGGGCCTTACGCAGACAACGCCGTTAACTTGGCGGAAGTTCCCGGTTCAGACCCACAACTGGCCATTACAATAAGTTCGGTGAACGATGTCACCAATTCAGCATACTACATCGACAACCCTGCTAATGATGTGTTGTGCCAAAATGGTTACACGGTAAAGCTCACTGCCGAAAGTGTGGTGGAGTGCGGAGAAACATACCACATTCGTTTGGCCATTGCCGATGGCTCCGATACGGCACTTGAATCATTTGTGATTTTGGAATCAGGTTCTTTTGAGTCTAACTCTGTGGTGGAGGTCGATCTCAACATCAACGTTGGAGGAGACCTGAATACGGTCAACCCTGTCATTTTTGAAGACTGTGGTGAGGCGATCCTCACTTTTACCCGTCCATTAGAAACCATCATCGACATTGAGGAGATGGTGATCATTGATTACAGTGCCAGCACCGCGACCAATGGGGTGGACTTTACATTGCTCCCGGACACTGTGTTTTTCCCGCCTTTTGTTTCGGTACAAGAGTTTCCACTGGACGCTTTTGAAGACGGCCTTGCGGAAGGGTCTGAATCTGTAGTGATGGAAATCCTCAATTTGGCTGCTTGCAATGGAGGCGGATTGACGAGCTATTTCGAATTCGACATCATTGATGAACCGGACCCTCTGGAGGTTGATGGTTTTGATACGGAGCTGTGCGTGGGTGATTCTGTAGAGCTTGAGCCCATTGTCACGGGTGGCTATGGCAACTACGTCTACAGTTGGGACTGTGAGCCAGGAATCGACACCAGTGCCATCAATTACATTCCTGTCGCTGCGGGAGTGTATGACTGCATCGTCACAGTCAGTGACACCTGCGGAATGCCATCAGATGACGGTCTCTTTGAAATCACTGTGGAAGAGTACCCTGAATTGACCGCAGAAATTTTGGGGGGCGATGTGGTGCTGTCTTGCAATGGGTTTGAGGAAATCTTTGCTGTAGCAGATGGCGGCAATCCACCTTACACTTATTCATGGGAGCTTCAAGATGGACTTCCGGCCTTCGGTTACGGCAACTCCTTCTTTTTGTCGACTTGGTTGAATGCTTCTGAAGTTCATGTTATCGTAGAAGACGCCTGTGGGCTTACAGCGGAAGCGATGGTGAATGTGAGCATTGACGTGCCTGAATTGATCGTCGAATTGGATGCCAACTACGAAGTCAGTTGCAACGTTCCCTTCACCATCACCCCCGATTGGTCTGGAGGAGAGCCCTACTTCAATTTCGCTTGGTTAGAAGGCTTCTCCTTTTTGGGTTTCAATCAAACATTGAGCTGGACAACCGACACAGACATGTCCATCACGCTCGAAGTGAGCGATGGTTGCGGTCAGTTTGTAACCGCGGAAACTGAAATCACGGTGGTGAGCCCCGCATTGGAGGTCACATTGCCCGACACTTTGGTCGGGCCTTGCACGGAGTCTTTTGAGCTTGTGCCTGTGATCGATGGGGGCAGTGGCGTATACACTTATCAATGGAGCCAGAATTTCAATCCCGTCGCAGACAGCGAGACCTACATCTATGACAGCGGGCTCTCTACGTCATTTACTGTGGATGTCACGGACAATTGTCAGTCTACAGGGAGTGCTTCGACTACGATTGACATTCAAAATCCGGCATTGTTTGTCGACTTACAGGATACCATCGACGCATCCTGCGTAGACAATACGGTCATTGCCGTAGACATATTAAGTGGCGCAGGAGACTACACCTACACATGGAGCGTAGGTGGATTGCCTTACGGAGGAAGTGACCCCCAGATCACGGTACAAAGTTTTGTGACCACTCCGATCAATGTCGAGGTGTTCGATGGTTGTGGTGGAGAAGACGAGACCGATGCGCTGTTGGTCATTCCCGATATTCCCATGACATTGTCTGTGAGCAATGACACGGTCATTTGTCGCGGAGAGGCCCTGTCCCTCTCGGCTTTGGCTAGTGGGGGTGAAGGAGGTTTTGTCTACAATTGGTCGAGTATTCCAGCATTTGGAGATGACCAATACGTGGCTCCGAGCAATTCATACAGCTACCCTGTAGAGGTCACGGACATCTGTGGTGAGACCATCACGGAAACAGTACAAGTGGAAGTGCAGTACATCTACAGTGACTTCTATACCAGTTACTTGTCCGACACACGCATTGAGTTCATTGCTACGCCGGACCCTCCCTGTTCCTCTTGTGAATTCGATTGGAATTTTGGGGATGGTTCATTCTCAGAAGAGATGAGTCCTACTCACGAATATGATGGGCTAGGGGATTATTATGCGCAGCTGACCGTCACCAATCCATTGGGTTGTCGCGACAGTGCGTACACGTTGGTGGAGGGCCCCGTGATGGTCTACATCCCGAACGCCTTTACGCCCAACAACGACGGCATCAATGACGGTTTCCAGGTGGTCATTTCGGACGTGGTTTACTACGAGATCAACATCTTCAACCGCTGGGGCGAAGAGGTATACTACAGCAATGATCCAGACGAAGTGTGGTTGGGCAATGTCAAGGGGGGAGATTACTATGCTCCAACCGGCTTATACAATTACCGCTTGCGTTGGAAAGGGTCCAGAACCGATGCGGAAGAGCTCTCCGGGACCATTGAGTTGATGCGCTAACATTCAGCAGAAGTAAGCGGTGTGCCCTACCTACTTTTGGGCATGACCAATTCGAAGCAATTCCGAGGGGCATTTATCACCGTCACTTCGCTGTTCTTTATGTGGGGTTTCATCACCGTTTTGGTGGATGCCCTCATTCCAAGGCTCAAAGATGTTTTTGAATTGACCTACCTGCAGGCTGGATTGGTCCAGTTTGCTTGGTTCACGGCCTATGGTGTGATTTCCATCCCAGGGGGAAGGATGATCAAACGCATCGGCTACAAGAATGGAATCATGGCGGGATTGTCATTGGCTGCCATTGGGTGCCTCATCTTTTATCCGGCCGCTTCAACGCGTTTGTTTCCTTTGTTTTTGCTGGCCCTTTTTGTGGTCGCATCGGGGATTACCATTCTACAAGTAGCCGCAAACCCCTATATCTCTGTACTGGGGTCAGAAGAGGGAGCTTCAAGCCGATTGAACCTTGCGCAGGCCTTTAACTCTTTGGGAACAACCATAGCGCCCATCATTAGTGCCGGCTATCTTTTGGGAGACGCGGTCAAAACAGGAGATGAGCAAGCTTCGATGACCTCGGCAGCTTTGGAACTCTATCGGTCGGCCGAAGCTGGAGCAGTTCAGGGGCCCTTTGTCATCTTGGCGGTCGCATTTTTAATGTTGGCCTTTGTCATTCGCAAGGTTGCTCTTCCTCGCATTCTCGAAGGAGGGGGAGAGGAAGGAAGCCTTTCGGCGTTGTTTGCGAACCGGCGTCTCATGGCTGGTGCCGCAGGGATCTTTGTCTACGTTGGCGCGGAGGTGGCCCTGGGCAGTTACATGGTCAATTATGGCTTGAAGCTGAATGTGCATGAGCTTATGCAGTCTCATCCTTTCTTGGAGAACATGGCGGGTCTTGCCGCCTCCATTAAGGGGCAGTCGGTCATGGATTTGGACCCCAAAGGGAAATTAGGGGTGCTACTGACGTTCTATTGGGGAGGAGCCATGGTGGGGCGTTTCATTGGAGCAGGGTTGATGCAGCGCTTGAAGCCGTCTCTGCTTTTGGGTGTTTTCTCTACCGCAGCGCTGGTCTTGGTGGTGGCCAGCAGCAGTGCGACAGGCTTGTCTG